>JAKBXW010000017.1:0-29574 GCA_021840555.1 Nitrospirota bacterium | reverse complement strand
GACGTCAATGCGGCCAAGAACATACTCAGGGCGGGGCACGCCCGTCGCGCCTGTTCGCCGGGGCAACCCGGCGAGTTCGTCGCCTGACCCTTCAGGCCGGCGAATCCATCCCCGTGTCCTACCGGGGAAATGGCAGGAAGGAATCCCCTTCCTTCACGGAGGGGCGGACGTCAATCGAAATGAGGAGAGAATGAGGACGATAAAGGAAGAAATGAAGAAGCTATTGATATTGTTTTTTTCGGGGATTCTCCTCGTGCTTTCAGGGTGCGTGACAGTAAATCTCTATCCTCAGGAAAAAGGATTGGAGGAAAAACTGATCAAACCGTCCCGGGCAGAAGACAAGATTCTGTTTTTGCCGATTAGGGGATTTATCGGAGATGAGCCGAAAAAAAGGGGTATACCATTCCTCGGGGGGAAAACAGATCAGGTACACCTTCTGGAGCGAGAATTCCAAAAGGCTTCCGGGGACACTCATGTAAAAGCGGTCGTTCTGATGATCGATAGTCCCGGGGGAACGGTCACCGCATCCGACCGGTTGTATCACAAAATACGGGAATTCAGGAAAAGGACAGGAATTCCCGTTATCGCCTTTTTTGGAGACCTGGGGGCATCGGGAGCCTACTACGCAGCAATGGGGACGGACGAAGTCTGGGCACGCCCCACCAGTGTGGTGGGAAGCATCGGAGTGATGATCGCTAACCTTGGGTTTGAAGGCCTCATGAAGAAAGTGGGGGTATCCGACCGAACGATCGCATCGGGACCCGAAAAAGAAATGGGCTCACCTCTCCGGACGATGACGCCGGAAGACAGGAAAATATTCGAGGGACTCGTTCAGGATTTCTATCAAAAGTTTTTGAACGTTGTCAGGGAAAACCGAAAAATTGATAGAGAAAGGCTGGCACGTTTGGCAGACGGAAGAATATTTACCGCTACCCAGGCGAAGAGCGCGAATTTGATCGATCATGTCGGCTACCGGTCGGACCTTGTCTCAAGCTTGAAAGAGAAATTGAAAATAAAAGATCTGAAGCTCGTTCAATATCAGGAAACTGGAGGAGGGTCCCCCCCATTGTTTGGCATGACGTCGGGGGGATGGTCAGCCCTTTCCGAAGGAACCCTCATTGCCCTTGTCCGGTCCCTTGGTCCTACTCCTCTTTATCTGTGGACTGCGGGAGGGCTGACCATGAAGTAGGGGGCTTCGCCAAGGAGATGATGCGTCTGACCAGAATACCGTCGACAGAATTGGCGTCTTTTTCCTTTTTTTGCGAAGGCAAACCAGGCTGTTTGGATTTTTGGGGGAGCTTTTAGCTGTCCGGACCGACAGGCCGCCTCCAACGTTTCTGCAGTGGTGAATCTGAAGATTTCCAGGGATTGCTGAATATGATTTTGCGCCCACCAGACGATGGGATATTCCATTCCGGGTGGCGGACTATCCGCAAGGGCAACCGAATGTTCCGGGAAGAAAATCGATACCAGAAAAAGAAGAACGGAAAATAGTATGCTGTAAACCCTTTTCATCGTAACTCCTGTCCGGGTCCCGGTACCACAACAATAAGCAGGTCATTTAGATTGGTGCCTGTTTTCCCTGTTTTCACGGCCATTCCATGGCTTTCCAGAAAGGGGGCGGTGTCGTGGCCCTCAAGTGCACGAGCTGACTCCTGGGCAAGAATTGGGTCGGCCAGTGTGCGGGTCTTTGCGATCATTCCGGCGAGGGATGAGTTTCCATCCCAGCCATCGGTGGCAAGGCTCAGGACCGTTGCATCGATTGATGACAGGGACATGGCCAGGGAGAGTCCAAGCTCAAGGGAGCGTCCGCCCCGTCCCTGGCCCTTGTTTCCTGCCAGGCGAACAGTGGTTTCCCCGGAGCAAAGCCAGACTGATCCCTGTCCAGTCGTCCGTGCATTCCAGAGAATCTGGGAGGCCAGGACCTTTCCCGCCTCTCTGGCCTCACCTCTGAGTTCTCCGGTCAGAAGATGGCGGGGGAGATGCTCGCAGGGACTTCCTTGAATAAAGAATTTCAGGGCAAGGGGAAGCAGCGTGTCTGAGCTGGCGATGGTTTCCGCCGGGTTCTTTTTGGGAGAATCCAAACTGGAAAAATCCGGAAGGGGACCCTCTGTCAAAGCCCGTCTGACATTTTGGGAAATCGTTTCACCCAGCCATTGTTCAAGAATGTGAAGCATCCGAGGACCATCCCGCTTGATGGGGGACATCACTCCGGATCCGACCAGAGAGGCCGATTCTCCAGGAATGTCAGAAAAGATGTAGGTCATGAAAGGCCGGGGAGAAAGAAGGGAGGCCAACCCCCCTCCTTTGATCCTGGACAGATGAATTCGCATGCTGTTGATCACCTCAATCTGTGCGCCAGCCGTCATCAATTGTTGAGTAATAAAGGCCTTTTCTTCGACGGATACCGGTGGGACAGGATCGGCCAGAAGGCTGGAGCTTCCACCGGAAATAGCGACCACGACAGTCGTTCGATCAGACAGCCCTTCGACAAAATTTCGGACCGAGGCCAATGTTCGAAGACTCTGTTGGTCAGGAAGGGGATGTGGTCCAAAAAAAGTTGGATAGGCGGGGGATGGAGAAGGATATCCGTTTGGAAGGACCGTAAGGGTCTTGTTAGGGGGGATATCGAAGATTCGGGCTATGCTTTCGGTCATTCCCCCCGCAGCCTTTCCGAGGGAGATCAACGCTTGTGGGGTCGGAATATCCTGAGTCAGGGGGTGGAGTAGAAGATGCTCTTCTATAAGTGGATCAGGAGAGACTCCTGAGAGAAAAGCCGAAATTTGCCTCCGGAAAAAAAGGGCAATTTCATCAACCATTCTGTTCCCCGGATGGCGTTTTCGATTCGACTGAGCGGGTACGCAAGCCGTATTCCCGTGCACAGGAGGAGCTGCAGAAATAAATTCGTGTTCCGTCTAACTCCATGAATTCTTCGGCATTTTGTGGTTCGAGGTAAAGTCCACATATCGGATCCTGAACGAGTGAGGCAGGGGAAGGATGTTTCCGGGAGGGGCGAGGGCGCACTAAGAAGAAAGCCTTTCCGACAAGAGCGAGTAAGGTGAGAAGTAGAAGAAATCGAACGAGCATCGTCGATCCGATCATAGCTGAAAAGGAATCAGATGATCACATTTTGTGAATACATGAAGCAATCCCTTGGAGGAAGCAGGGGCGGATATTACACCTCTCGAGGAAGAATCGGATTCGAGGGGGGGGACTTTTTCACGGCACCCGAAACCAGTAGCGCCTTCGCTTCTCTTCTGGCCCTCCAGATTCTGGAAACAGACCAGGCACTCGACTTTCCCGACCCATTCTATATGATTGAAGCGGGTCCGGGCAATGGGACCCTTGCGTCGGGACTCCTTACGATATTCAGGACGGCGGCCCCTGATCTGTACAAAAGAATCGCACCGGTGCTCTATGAGCTTCCGGGGGTTCTGCTGGAGCGCCAGAGGCAGGAACTCAGCAATTTTAACCTGCGATATGCTCCAAGATGGATATTCCCTGTTGGATCGCAAGGATCCGAACTGGATGAGATTGTTCCAGGTGCCGGAATTGTATTCGGAAACGAGTTTCTGGACGCCCTTCCTGTACATCGGATCCGGCGGGGAGAAGCGGGTTGGGAGGAGTGCTACGTTGATCAGTCTGGAGAGCGCCCCAGGGAGGTTTGGGGGTCTCTTTCCTCGGAAGAGGTCGATCGGGAAGTCCGGGAGACTCTAGGTCCAGATTTTGCCACAAGACGCGGACAGGAGGTGGAGCTTTGTCTTGTCCTCCCCGAAGTACTCTCGCGACTCGACCGGTTGCTCTCGCGTGGATTCATGCTCTGGATTGATTATGGGGACATTCGTGAGGAGCTCCATTCCGAACGGAGAAAAAGCGGGACGCTGCTTTCCTACCGAAATCATCGGGCAACGGAAGATCTTTTTGAAGGTTTCCCGGGAGGGTCCGATTTGACAGCGCATGTCGACTTTACACGGGTTGCCCACACTCTCACTAATCTTGGATACTCCCTTGAGGGATACACAGACCAGATGTCCTGGTTGATGGGATTAGGCTTTCCCGACTGGCTTGAGGCGAACTCTGAACGACTGACACCAGAGGAGACGATGCAATCCGCCATTCTTGTCCATCCCCTGAAAATGGGACGGATATTCAAGGCTCTTCTGATGAAAAAGGGAACGGAGTCCTGCGGACGGTCAGGGTTCAGGTTCGGAGGACTCCGTCCCCCCTTGTAGCGGATGGACCCGAGGTCCGGCCTACTTTTGGTTCTCGACGATATAGCGCGTGACCTCTCTGGCCTGGTCTTCCGTCATCGAGAGATGACCGGTCTGATTCATGTACCTGTTCATCTTGAGGACGAGAATTCTCCATTCTTCTGGGGATCGGTGCATGAGCGCCGGAAGGGCATGGCATTGGGAGCACCGGCTTGCGAAAAGTGCGGCGGGTGATTCCCCGGATCCCTTTGATTCCCCGGACAGGGAAGGGGAGGACGTCCGGTTCGTATGGTGATCTGGAAGCATCATGAGAAGAATGAAAAATGTCGCAGCTGCCCCCGCAGTGATGAGCAGGGCGAGTCCGTTGGAAAGGGGAGGGCTGGATTTCAAGGGGTTTCTCCGATCTGTTTTCTGAGGAAAGGTACAAGATCTTTGGTGATGCTCTCAGAATAAAGTCTTCCCAAAAGTTTTGCCGGGACGGAGCTATCAAAGGAAAGAATCGGCTTTGGGGAGCTGTGACGCTCCATGGTACGGACGATTTTTCGCGTCAGGTCTCCGGAATGGAGAACGAGGATGGCATCCATCCGTATCTTTCCCTCCTGCGTTGTCTGCAGGAGCCCTTCCTTGACTTTGTCCTGGAATTTCCTGATGACGACGCGGAGAGTCGAACTTCCGGGAGAGACAGGGCCCTTGGGAACGATGGCATCGATTCCGCCTGCGCGCAATTCCCGGACAAGGATGGCGTCGAGAGCGGGGCCGAGCGGGTTTTCCGGAATCAACTGTGAGTAGGAACCATCATTTTTGAAAAAAGTGCCAATATCCTCCATATTCTCCGGAAGAGTTGCCGGTAGAACATAAATTCTTGCGATTGAAAGAGGCAGCCTTTTTTTGATGGCTAATGGCTGTGGATCCGGAACGAGAATGGGAGGTGCCGGTCCATAGGATGTGCAGGCCGGAAGTATGAAAAAGCAGGCCAGGAGTAAAAAGCCTGAAAAACGTCGGGAGATGGGCTGCGAGAAGTTAAAATTAGATAGCTGATTGTTTGCCATGATCATCCTTTCGTTTTAAAAGTCGTGGTGCGATAAAATTTCCCTAGAAAACGGCTTCATTTTTTGGGAAGGATGACAAGGTCTTTCCTGCTTGCCACAGGCGACCCTCCGGGCGGGTTCCTCCAGATGACAGCCAGTTGGTGCCGGCCGGGGGGTTGAGGGGGAGCGGTAATCCACGTTGAGCGCTCCTCCGAAAGATCAGCCATGGCAACCGGATTCCCGTCCACCGCAACTTCAAGCAGGTAGAAGACATGGGAAGGCGGAGCGTTTTGAAAAATGACATGGATCTTGAACGGGTCCCCGGAATGAACTTCGGCAGGATAGACCACGCGAAAATTCTGCGAAGTAGCATTGGCCGGCTTGTGCCCTATTAATAAAAAAAAGAGAAGAAAAAAATAAGGCAGGATTCCTTGAGTAAAAAAGACAGATTTTCTGCCGGCCGTTCGGCTATTCATCACTTCTCCTCTCTGGTACAATGGCTCAATGATTATCTCGCCAAGATCTCCCCTTTTTCTAAAATACATCATCCTCGAGCGCGTTGCGAAGGGAATGTTTGCGTTTTTAATTGGACTGGGAGGGCTCTCTCTTGGTCCAGTTCGTCTGAATCACCTTCTCTATCATTGGGCTCAGAACTTTAACATCGATGTCGACAATGCCTGGACGGGCCAAATTTTTCGCAAGTCGGGCCTGATAGGGCCCAATATGCTCCTGATCATTTCGGTCGGGGGAATCGCATACGGGTTTTTGAACTTCACGGTGGCATGGGGCCTTCATCGTCGATTTCGATGGGCGGAATACATGACGATTGTCGAAATTTCCGCCCTGATTCCAGTCGAAGTCTATGCCATGCACTCTCATTTTTCAATGTGGAGGCTCGGGGCCTTTATTCTGAATATTCTTATCGTGATATATCTTCTTCGGAACCGACAGCTTTTTCATGGCGTTCATGAAAAAACGGAGCCTGTCGCTGACGCCTGAGCGCATCTGGTTGTTGATGTTCCCAAGGACGTGAACAATGCCGGCGTTGGTTCCTTTTGTCCTCTTTCTGTCAAACTTTCTTAACTATCTTGACCGACAGCTTTTCTCTGCACTTTTTCCTATCCTGGCTCCGGCCTTTCGACTCTCTGACCCACTTGTGGGCGCCCTCGGTTCCGCCTTTACCCTGTCCTACCTTGTTGCGGCTCCTCTTGCAGGATATCTTTCAGATTGTGTTCATCCCCGCCGCGTTCTGGCGGGCGGTGTTCTCGTATTTTCTGCCGGCATGTGGATATGTGCCATGGCGAATGGGACAGCGGGACTCTTCCTGGGGAGATTGCTGACCGGAATTGGGGAGGCGGCCTTGTTCGTCGTCGGTCCCCAGTCCATGGGTGCCGACCGCGGGTCAGGCTGGAGGCTTGCTGTTTTTCTCTCCGCCATGCCCCTTGGGGGGGCTTCCGGCTTTGTGGCAGCAACCCATGCATCGGCAGCGACCTTCCGGCATGTCCTGATGCTGCCTGTCCTGCCTGGATTCCTTCTCGCGGCAATCCTTCTTGTGATAGCCTTCCCTTTTCCGGAAAAAAGGGCATCGCCTGTTCACCCACGAGAGTTTCTGGCGCTTTTTCGTGTCGACCGGTCCCTTGTTTCCATCGTGATCGTCGAGGCGACCAACATTTTTGTGTTGGGGGGAATGGCCGTATGGATTTCGCTCTATCTGACCCGGGAAAAACATCTTGCAATGAATGCGGCGAGTAGTTTGACCGGCATAGCCCTCGTCACGGGTGGGCTGGTGGGAATTCTTCTGTCCGGGCTTCTTTGTGACCGTCTTTCTCTGAATAACTTCCGCGGGCTCTTCCTTCTTCTACAGGGAAGTCAGATCTTTTCTCTCGCAGGGATAGGAGTCGTACTCGCATCCTCTGGGAAAACTATGCTTTTCTTAGGCTTGCTCCTCGCCAGCGTCGGTCTTTTCGGGACCAATGTTCCCGTTCTGATTGCCCTGCTGAGAAAGTCCCGGCCACTCATGTGGGGAACGGTTCTGGGAGGAGTCCTCTTTGTTGCCCATCTTTCCGGAGATTTGCCTTCAGCCACGGTCATCGGAGTCGCCGCCTCGCGGTTCGGCTTGTCGAACTCGCTGGCCCTCCTTCTTCCGGGACCGCTCCTGATCGGCCTTTTCTCCATATGGCTGGTTCTCCCCGGAAGAGAAGGAGAGAAGCCTCTTGATTTTCGACCAGGATCGGACGATGCTAGAACCTCGTAAATCTGGCTTTAATGGGTGAAACCGGTATCAGGAGCGTGCATTGGCAAAACTGGTCAGGGAAATCATGGTCACTGATGTGCTTACTGTAAGAAAGGAAACTTCCCTGAGGGATCTGGCTGAGATCCTCATTTCTCGCCATATCGGCGGAGTCCCGGTGGTGGATGAGGAAAACAGATATCTTGGTGTGGTAGGGGAACATGATCTGATTCGTCATGAAAAGCCCCTTCACATTCCAACCGTCATCACGCTGTTCGATTCCTGGATCCCCCTGGAACTTCCTTCCTCGCTCAAGAAGGAGATGGAACGTATCTCTGCAACATCAGTAGGGGATCTGTACAATTCGAAGGCTCCGACGGTGATCCCCGACACTCCGATTCGGGATGCGGTTTCCCTATTCGAGAAAGAGGAGGTGGACATTCTTCCAGTGCTCGATGCCGGCAAGCTTGTTGGAGTCGTGGGCCGGGGCGATCTGGTTCATCTCCTTGTGACAGGCGATGATCTTATCGAGTAATGTCGAGGACGAGCTGGATCTTCCGGAGTCCTTCTCCACGTTGGAGGTCGGTCGGATCCTCGGCAAAACCGTTCCTCCAGGAAGCCTAGTTCTGCTTTCAGGCCCTATGGGTGCTGGAAAGACCTCCCTGGCCAAAGGCCTTGCCCTTGGGCTCGGAATATCAGAGACGATCGTTAGTCCGACCTTTCTCTATCTACAGAATTACGAAGGCAGGAAGAATGGGGCAAGGGCCGACTTTCTTCACGCCGACTGGGACCGTGTTTCAGGATACACCGAGGAGCTCGAGGAGGCTTTGCTGGAAGGTGCGGAGGACCGGGTGACGCTCGTGGAATGGGGGGAAAAGATTTCGACCTCCATCAGGACTTCCTTTTCATCGATCCTGCATGTCACGATTTCTTTTCACGGCAATGGACGTCGTCTCATTTTTTCATGGGCCTCGCAAGGCGGGAACAAGGCCCCGGGATGGCGCGATTCATTTTTATCGGGAATGACAGCTTCGTCCGGGATCGGCCCGTTGCCCGTTGGGCGACAGCCGGTGCGCCTTGCCTGAGTCCAAGGAGATCTGATTTGGAACATCTGTTTGCGCCATGGCGTATGCGTTATATCAGGGGTGAGTCCAGAACGGCTCCCGGAGGCGGCTGTCTCCTCTGCACGATCCCTGAAAATGGTGTGTCACGGGATCGCCTTGTACTCTCCTGCGGGTTGCATTGCTATGTCGTCATGAACGCATATCCTTATACGAGCGGACATCTGATGGTCGTTCCGAAGGCCCATGGCCCGGCATTGGCAGACTACTCCATTGAAACTCTCTGCGAGATGATGGGCCTTCTCAGGGAGTGCGAACGGATCATCGGAGAAGCCTTTCACCCTGGAGGCTATAACATTGGAATAAATGTCGGACAGGCTGCTGGGGCTGGAATTGCCGGTCATCTTCATGTTCACATCCTTCCACGATGGGAGGGCGATACCAATTTTTTGACTACGATTCATGAAACCCGCGTCGTTCCCGAGGATCTTCGCGAAACCTATGATCGCCTTCTCCCTTTTTTTCGTGACCTCTGACCTTTACTTTGCACTAAGCCGGAGGATGGGGTAAAATAAAGATATCTGCTTAAAAAAGGGGGGTGCTGTGTTTTCCTCTGAAAAAAAGGTTCGTGTTTTTTTCCTCTACACTTTGCTCCTTGCGCTCGGACTGATAACGCTTTTCCATCCCGGAAGGGCCGGGGCCTGGGTCGTCGATGAAAAGCCAAACTATCCTGTGGCTCCTGTAAGGGCCAATCTGACGGCACTCTATGATCAGTATCGCCAGCTCGCCCTGGAGATGGATGGAATGCTGAATCGGAAGGATGTTTCCGTAGCCGAGTATGAAGCCTGGAAGAAGGACTGGTCCCGCCGGATGTTTGTGGCGGAGAACGGCCTTAAGAATCTTTATCCTTACTTCATGCCAATTAACCAGCATCCTTGGACGAGGGAGGCTGCGGTCTTTACGAACCTCCAGGGGGTTCGTGAGTGGTTGTGGACCGTCGAGCAGGACAAGGAAAGCCTGGTGATAGGCAAGCCGAACTTCGATATCGACAATGGAAGAATCTATCCTCGCAACATTGACATGTTCCGTGGATTCCTCCAGAAAGCGGGGGGGATTTTGACGGGCGGTCCGTTTTACGGTAATTTTTTCAAAGATACCCAAGCCACCATCCTGGCCAATTATTGTGTCTATCCCGAAGTCCATGGCGATGGGTCGACCCATATGACAAAACTGGTGAAGCCTTCTTTTCAAAAGATGGGCCTCGTCAATGGCCTAAAGGAAAAGCAGGAGGCGCGTGCTAAGCTTCCAGCAGGTGCGAGTGCTGGGGCATCTCCAACGCCTTGATCCTTGCTACGAAAAATAAGGTGAGGCAATAAACTCCTTTAAATCCGGGTCTGCGAGCCTGGAAAGGGGATTTTTAAATGGGACTTTCCATCATTTCCATTTTTTTGTCAGATTTCCGTGCCTCCGCATGAGCCTCCGGCGAGCCCGGAACCTTCTCCCTCCTCGGTCCGCGTTCTTCTCGATCCGCCCCACATCGAACGGATTCTCCGGCGCATGGCCCATGAAATTCTTGAGAGAAATCAGGGCTCGAAGGATCTCTACCTCGTCGGCATTCTTGAAGGGGGCGACCTTCTGGCCCATCGTCTTGGAGAGCTGATCTTTTCTTTCGAAGGAGTGGCTCCGCCCGTCGGTGCGGTTGACGTGACGCTTTATCGCGACGACCTGTCCGGGCGTGGGGGGCATGTTCCTTTTTTAAAGCAAAGCCGCCTACCTGTTCCCGTCGATGGACGAAGGATTTTATTGGTGGATGATGTCCTTTTTACCGGACGGACCGTCCGGGCGGCGATGGATTTTCTCATCGACTTCGGACGCCCTTCGCGTATCATGCTGGCTGTCCTCGTCGACAGAGGGCATCGGGAACTTCCCATACGGGCGGATTTTGTCGGAAAGAATCTTCCGACGGCCCTGGACGAAAAAGTTGAAGTTGTGATGACCCCCGGGAGGGAAGGGGTCTACTTGACGCGTCCGACTCCCTCCGGAGAATTCCATGATCAATAGGCTCATCTCCCAAGGAACCCATGCATTCGGTCCGCATCTGCTTTCCGTTTCCGATCTCTCCCGGGAAGTCCTTACTGGAATCCTCGATACTGCGGAATCTTTCCTGGAAATTGGGCACCAGTCCGTCAAAAAGGTGCCCGTCCTCCGTGGGAAAACACTCGTCAACCTTTTCTATGAATCCTCCACACGAACCCGCTCATCGTTTGAAATTGCCGCAAAACGTCTCTCGGCCGATGTCATCAACATCTCAACCTCTCAATCGAGCGTCACCAAGGGGGAGAGCCTGATCGACACTGTCCAGACCATCGAAGCCCTGGGCGCGGACGGAGTCGTGATTCGCCATCCTTCTTCCGGAGCTCCTGCATTCGTCTCCACCCGGGTCGGCTGCCATGTGATCAACGGGGGAGACGGATGTCATCAGCACCCGACCCAAGCTCTCCTTGACCTTTTTACCATCAGAAAGAAGAAGGGACGGATAGAGGGTCTGACGATTGCCATTATCGGTGACATTCTTCATAGCCGCGTCGCCCGTTCGAACATCACGACTCTCTCCCGGATGGGCGCCCGTGTTCGATTGGTGGCCCCTCCTACACTTCTACCTCGCGGGATCGAAGACTGGCCAGCGGAGATCTTTCACAGGCTCGAGGAGGGCATTGAAGGATGCGATGTGGTCATGGCGCTACGATTGCAACTCGAAAGAGCCGCAGGCGGATTTATCCCCTCGGTCGCCGAATATGCGCGATTGTATGGACTCAATGCGGCGCTGATTGAACGGAGGGCTCCCGGAGCGCTTGTCATGCATCCGGGACCTGTCAATCGAGGAGTGGAAATATCCGGAGGTGAGGAGTTCACCGCTTCCTCGGCGATTCTGTCCCAGGTGGAGTTCGGAGTCTCCGTGCGAATGGCGGTCCTCTATCTTTTAATGGGTGGGGGATCCGAAGAGGTGGTGGCCGGGGGGATGACCCCGGACAAGGGAGGAAAAGAGTGAGGGGTCATGAACCGGGAAGTTTATTTTTGAAAAATGTCCGTTATTTTGATCCTTCGGAAGGAGTGTCGGGGTTCGGGAATGTTCTGATTCGTCAGGGAAGGGTGGAGTCCCTTGGAGACATCAGACCATCAGGAGCCATCCCGGAACTCGACGGGGACGGTGGGCTTCTCTGCCCCGGATTCGTCGATCTCCATGCTCATTTCAGGGAACCTGGGTACGAGTATAAGGAGACCATCGAAACAGGATCCAAAGCGGCGGTGGCGGGAGGCTTTACCACAGTCTGCGTGATGGCCAACACCGATCCGGTCAATGACAATTCCGAGGTGACGCGGGCCATCCGCGAGCGGGCCCTGGATGTCGGACTGGCGAGGGTCTATCCGATCGGAGCCGTGACGCGCGGGCTGGGAGGTGAGCAGCTGACGGAGATGGGCCGCCTCTCAGAGGCCGGCTGCATTGCATTCTCGGATGACGGGAAGCCGGTGTCGACCTCCCGGATTCTTCGTCGCGCTCTCGAGTATTCCCGACTTTTCGACCGTCCCGTCATCGACCACTGCGAAGATCCGGAGCTTTCCGGACGGGGAGTCATGAATGAAGGGTCCGTTTCGGCGGATCTTGGACTGGCGGGCATTCCCAACGCATCCGAAGAGGTTTGCGTGGCCCGCGATCTCTCCGTTCTCGAGATTTCAGGAGGACGCCTTCATGTCGCACACCTTTCGACGGCTGGCGGAATCCGGATGGTGCGGGAAGCCAAGCGGCGGAATCTCTCGGTGACGGCTGAAACCTGCCCGCATTATTTTTCCCTCACGGACGAGGCCGTTCGCTGTCACGGTACCCATGCCAAGATGAATCCCCCACTCCGGCGGGAAATGGACCGTCTTGCCGTGATTGAAGGTTTGAAGGACGGGACGATCGATGTGATCGCCACAGATCATGCCCCCCATGCTCCGCATGAAAAGGAGCAGGAGTTCGACAGGGCTCCATTCGGAATCATCGGCCTCGAAACAGCCTTTCCGCTGTCCCTTGCGCTGGTTCGGGAGGGTCACCTGACACTCGCGGAGCTGATTTATCGACTATCCTTCCGGCCGGCGGCTCTGTTTAACCTGCCGCACGGCAGTCTCGTTCCGGGGGGATTGGCGGATTTTGTTCTTCTCGATCTTTCGGAGGAATGGGAGGCTGGTCGATCTGGATATTATTCCAAAAGCAGAAACAGCCCATTTACTGGAATGCGTCTGACAGGCAGGGTTCTGCGGACGATTGTGGATGGCCGCGTTGTTTTCAGCGGAGAAGGAGAGACACGTGGCTGATCGGGACGGTTTTCGAAAAATCACGCTCGCAATGGAGGACGGGACGGTACTGAGCGGACGTTCAGCCGGAGTTTCTGGGACGGTTTCGGGGGAGTTCGTCTTCAACACGGCCATGTGCGGCTACGAAGAGGTTCTGACCGATCCCTCCTATGCCGGACAAATTGTGGTCATGACCGCCCCGATGATCGGGAACACAGGTATCACCCGGGAGGATGCCGAATCGAGGAAAGTCCATCTCGCAGGCATTGTTGCAAGGGAAATCAAATCTTTTCCTTCGAATCACAGGGCGAAATTGTCTCTTACGGATTATTTCCGGGAAGAAGGGGTGGTGGCTGCCTCCGGAATAGACACCCGGCTTCTGACACTGAGGATCCGGGAAAGAGGGAGCCTCCGGGGAATACTGACGACCGATGACCGGAGCCCCGACGAGTTGGTCAACGCGGCCCGCACGGTTCCCTCCATCTCGGAAATAGATTATGTCCGGAGGGTTTCCTCGAGCCTCTCCCGGACCCTGCAACCTTCGGGACCAACCCTCTTCCGGGCAATCCTTGTAGATTATGGAGCCAAGGAAGCGATTGTCCGGAATCTTCTCGATCAGGGAGTCGAGGTCACGGTGGTCCCGCCTGATACAAAGGCCCGACAAATCCTGGAGGATCGCCCGGATGGAGTCGTCCTATCCAATGGACCGGGGGATCCGGCTGTCCTCGATGACATCGTCGCAGAGATCCGGGGTCTGGTCGGACGTCTCCCGCTGTTTGGAATCTGTCTCGGGCACCAGCTGCTGGCCAGGGCGGTTGGAGGAAAAACCTACAAGCTTCCCTTCGGCCATCACGGAGTCAACCATCCCGTTCTCGACCGACTGACGGGAAAGGTCCTGATCACTTCCCAGAACCACAACTATGCCGTCGACTCGGAATCCCTTCCCTCGGGCGCTACAAAGACCTTCGAAAGCCTTTATGACCGTTCTCTGGAAGGTCTATGGTTCCGGGAGAGCCGCATTTATTCAGTCCAGTTCCATCCGGAAGCCGCCCCGGGCCCCCATGATGCACGGAATGTTTTCGGCTCCTTTGTCAGCATGATGGGGGGGAAGAACCCGTGAGTACTGTGGAAATCCCGGATCTGTCTGCAATCCAGGATGATCGGGATCGCCTTCGCGTGGCGGAAGGCTATGAAGCACTCCGATCCTGTCGTGTCTGTCCCCGTCATTGCGGCGTGAACAGGCTGGAGGGGGAAACCGGAACCTGCCGGACTGGAGCTCTCGCCCGTCTTTCCGCCGCAAATCTCCATTTCGGAGAGGAACCCTGTCTGTCGGGCCGCCGCGGTTCCGGAACCGTTTTTTTCGCCTTCTGCAACCTGGCGTGCGATTTTTGCCAGAACTTCCCCTTGAGCGCTTACGGCTACGGCCGGGAGATCACTCCAGAAGAACTAAGGGACATCTTTCTTTCGCTTCAGGGTCGGGGAGCCCATAATATCAATTTGGTGACTCCGGGACATGTCGTTCCCCAGATCGTTCACTCTCTTGTCCTTGCCCGCCAGGAAGGGCTCACCATTCCGGTCGTGTATAACTCGAACGGGTATGACGCCCTTCCCATGATCGCGCTACTGGAAGGACTGGTCGACGTCTATCTTCCGGACATGAAGTACTCCGACGACCGGGCGGCCTTTCGCTATTCAAAGGCTCCTTCATACACAAGGATCAACCGCGAGGCCGTTCGTCTCATGGCGCAACAGGTTGGCCCCCTTCAGCTCGACGGGGATGGAATGGCCAAAAAGGGGTTGCTTATCCGCCATCTGCTCCTTCCGGAGGGAGTTTCGGGATTGCCCGAAACGGCCCGTTTCATCCGGGAAAGTCTGGGTTCAGGTACGGCGATTTCACTGATGGCTCAGTATTTCCCGGCCCACAGGGCTTCTAGAGGGGGCCCGCTGTCAAGGAAAATCACCCCTCAGGAATATCGAGAAGGACTCGACATACTGTTTTCGGAGGATCTTCTTGAGGGATATGTGCAGGAATATGGAGGGGACGGGGACAACCTGTCCGAATCAACAGATCAGGAGACATTGTGCCAAGAAGAGAAGATCTTCACCACATTCTGATAGTCGGAAGCGGTCCGATCGTGATCGGTCAGGCCGGGGAATTCGACTACTCGGGAACGCAGGCTCTCAAGGTTTTGAAGGAGGAGGGGTACCGTGTCTCCCTGGTCAATTCGAATCCGGCAACGATCATGACCGATCCGGATCTCTCCGACGCCATCTACATGGTTCCGCTGACGGTGGAAAAGGTATCGGAGGTCCTGCGCCGGGAGCGTCCTGATGCGATACTTCCGACCATGGGTGGGCAAACAGCCCTCAATTTGGCAGTCGCGCTGGCGAAGGACGGAATTCTGGAATCCCTGGGAATCGAACTGCTTGGAACTTCCGTCGAGACGATAGAAATGGCGGAGGACCGGGGCAAGTTCAAGGAGGCCATGGCCAGGATCGGCCTGTCAGTTCCCAAAAGCTTCATCGTCAGGACTCTGGCAGAAGCGCAGGATGCTCTTGCCGAGCTTTCTTTCCCGGTCCTTATCCGTCCCTCTTTCACTCTGGGAGGGACGGGGCAGTCGGTGGTCTATAATCGCGACGAGTTTTCCCGGGCTGTTCTTTTCGGAATCGAGCAGAGTCCGATCGGGGAGATTCTTGTGGAGGAATCGCTCCTAGGCTGGAAAGAGTTCGAGCTCGAGGTCGTGCGGGATGCCAGGGACAACGCGATCATCGTCTGCTCCATCGAAAATGTCGATCCGATGGGTGTCCATACGGGAGACAGCATCACTGTCGCTCCTTCGATGACGCTGACGGACAGGGAGTATCAGGAGCTTCGCGACGCCGCGATCGCCATTCTGAGGGAGGTCGGAGTCGAGACCGGAGGATCGAATGTCCAGTTTGCGGTTAACCCGGTGGATGGCCGCTTCGTCGTGATCGAGATGAATCCGCGCGTATCCAGGAGTTCGGCCCTGGCATCAAAGGCCACCGGATTCCCGATCGCCCGCGTGGCCACGCGCGTCGCCATCGGATACACACTCGACGAAATCGGCAATGAGATCACCGGAACAACTCCTGCTTCTTTCGAACCGTCCCTCGACTATGTCGTCGTCAAGGTTCCCCGCTTTCATTTTGAAAAATTCCCACAGTCCGAACGCGTCCTTGGCCCCCAGATGCAGTCGGTGGGAGAGGCCATGGGGATCGGACACAATTTTCGGGAGGCGCTTCTGAAGGCCCTTCGGTCCCTCGAGAATGGAACGGACCATCTGATGCCGGAGCTTCTCCCGGATGACCCTGAGGAAATCGGCAGAATCCTGAAGATCTCTTCAGACCGCAGGATCCATCAGATCGCCGAGGCCCTTCGCCGGGGGATTCCCGAAGAGATGGTGGCTGTCTGGACGGGTTACGACCGATGGTTTCTCCGGGAAATCGGAGAGATTCTCGAGCTTGAGCGGGAGGTTTCTGTCTTCAGAGGGGAGCCGCTTGCCCTCTTCCCCGACGAACTTCTTCGACGGGTCAAGGAAAACGGATTTTCCGACAGGGCGCTTTCCCGCCTTCTCGGCTCGAAAGAGGAAGAGATTCGCGAAATGCGTCTCCGCCGTGGCGTCGAGACGCGGTTTCGGACGGTCGATACCTGTGCCGGAGAGTTTTCTGCCAGAACGCCTTATCTTTATGGAACCTACCAGGGGGCTCCTGAATGGAAAAAGGCAGAAGGGGGGAAAGAGTCAGTTCTCATCCTGGGATCGGGTCCGAACCGCATCGGACAGGGGGTTGAATTCGACTATTGTTGCGTCCATGGCGTGATGGCCCTGCGTGACATGGGTTACGACGCCGTGATGATGAACTGCAACCCCGAGACTGTTTCGACCGATTTTAATGTCTCGAATCGTCTTTTCTTCGAACCCCTGACCTTGGAAGATGTCCTTGCGGTCGTCGACAGGGAACGTCCCAGGGGAGTCGTCGTTCAGTTCGGCGGGCAGACCCCTCTAAAATTGATGAAGGGGCTCCATGACGCGGGCGTTCCCATCCTCGGGACCTCTTGCGAGATGACCGATCTTGCTGAAAACAGGGAACGCTTCCGGGACCTGATAGATCGTCTCGGACTTTTGCAGCCCCGGAGCGGTCTGGTTTCAGATCTCGATGATGGAATTGCGGAGATCCGGAGAATCGGATTCCCAGTTCTGGTTCGTCCTTCCTATGTTCTCGGAGGGGAGGCCATGGAAATTCTCTATGACGAAAAAGACTGGAGCGATTATAAAAAGCGGATCGCCACCATCGATTTTCGCTTTCCACTCCTGATCGACTCCTTTTTTTCGGATGCCACAGAAGTCGATGTGGATGCGATCGGAGACGGGAGGGAAATAGCCATCGGGGGAATTCTGGAACATATCGAACAGGCAGGGATCCATTCGGGTGATTCGGCCTGTTTCATTCCGCCGAAGACCCTTTCAGCCAGCGTTCAGGAAGAGATCATCCGGCAAACGAAAATTCTTGGGGAGGCCCTTGGGGTCACTGGTCTCATGAACATCCAGTTTGCTGTCCAAAATGAAACAGTCTATATTCTTGAAGTCAATCCAAGGGCTTCGAGAACGGTTCCATTCACGTCCAAGGCGATCGGCTTTTCCCTGCCGAAGACCGCCATGCGCCTCATGATGGGTGAAACGCTCGCGGGGTTGGGGCTGTCTGGAAAAAAGATTCCCGTCCTGCAGTACACTTCGGTGAAGGAAGCGGTCTTTCCCTTCAGACGATTCAAGGGTGCGGATACCCTATTGAGCCCCGAGATGAAGTCAACGGGTGAGGTGATGGGAATTTCCCGTGATTTTGGAGGCGCATTCAGGGATGCTCAGATAGCATCGGGAATGGACCTTCCTGTCAATGGCACCGTTTTTGTGAGCGTGAGCGACAGGGACAAGGATGAGGTTGTGAGAGTTTCTCGCGATCTGGCGGCGCTGGGATTCGATCTTGTCGCGACGTCAGGGACAGCGGGTCGCCTTGAGGGAGAGGGTATCCGGACTCAGAGGGTGAACAAGGTGAAAGAAGGACGTCCCCATATCGTTGACCTCATCAAGGATGGCAAAGTCCAACTGGTCATCAATACCGTTTCAGGAAAGCAGGCACAGAAGGATTCCCTCTCCATCCGGCAGGAGACGCTCCTTCGAAACATTCCATATTACACCACCATCGAAGGGGCAAAAGCCCTCGTGATCGCACTTCAGACAAAGGGGACTCCCGACTCCCTGCGCTCTCTCCAGGAGCTTCATCGTTCGATTCTTATGCCAGAAAAGTCTTGAGCTCCAACCGAACTTTGGCTAAGCTCAAAGAAGAGGAGAACGTGAATCGGATGTATTACAAGAAAGGGAAGGAGGGTTCTTGATGAATCAAACGCCCATGACACGGGAAGGTTACGCCCGTCTCCAGGAGGAACTGGACCGACTGAAGAAAGTGGAGCGTGCAAAAAACATTCAGGATATCGCCGAAGCGAGAGCGCACGGTGACCTTTCGGAAAACGCCGAATACCATGCGGCCAAGGAAAAGCAGTCGTTTATTGAAGGCCGGATCAAAGAGCTCGAAGCCAAGCTTTCTTCAGCCATTGTCGTCTCCCCGGCGCACCAGGATCGCGAAAGGGTCACCTTTGGTGCCACTGTTGCCATAAAGAACGGAACGACGGGGGAAGAAAAAGTCTATACCATCGTGGGACAGGAAGAGGTTGACCTTAAGAGGGGAAGAATCTCGGTTGCCTCTCCAGTCGGCAAGGCGCTGGTCGGCAAAAAGGTTGGAGAATCGGTTTTGATCCGTGTTCCGGCAGGTGAAATCGAATACGAGGTCTGCAACATCACCTATGGAGAATGATGTCTGCGCGGAGGGTTTTTTCTTTTGAATGCAAAAAAAATCTTAACCCTCGTCCTTTTTGTTCTTGTCGTCCTTATTCCGGCTTTTTTTGTGTTTGGAATTTTTTTCTTCGGGCCTCAGCTGTCCCATTTTCTCGTAGGATTATAAATGTGTTTCAAAATGAAAAATATAATTTTTATTGTGTCGAAATGGAACACCTGATAAAATAATTCAATAAAAAGCCACGCTCCCCGATAGGCGAGTTTTTCTGATTTTTCTTTTGATACAACAAGATATAATTGTTAAGGTTTAATTTGGCATCCATCTTGCTTCTCTCTATGGCATGTCGCAGGGATCGACCACATCCCGGGACGAAGGAGGAGTAAAATGGATTGCCAGCGTTGTCACGGAAAAATGATTGAGGAAGAGTTCAGTGACATCAAGGATGATTCGGGTTATTTGAACTTTCGCGGGTGGCGCTGCCTCCTTTGCGGAGAGATTGTGGACTCCGTCATTCTGTCCAACAGAATGAATCGGCCTTCACCAATTGTAAGCCGCAACAGAAAAATAATGGCGTACCACTAATAAAGAATTGCTCGAATCCGGCAGGAAAGGAAACTCCTGCCGGGCGCATTCATCGGGGAAGTTCCCCGTTGTTCATATCGTTATATCCAGGAGGAACGAAACAATGATTACCATGAGCGAAAAAGCTGTCGAAAAGGTGAACGAGTATCTCAAGTCCGAGAACAAGGAAGGATACGGTCTTCGTGTCTATGTCTCCGGAGGGGGATGTCATGGGTTCCAGTACGGCATGTCCTTCGAGGAAGCTCCGGGCGAAATGGATCAGATTGTCGAAGAATCGGGGGTGAAGCTCTTCATCGATGCCCAAAGTTATCCTCTTCTGGCCGGTGCAACGGTGGATTATGTCGAAAACCTCTACGGGTCCGGGTTTGCCATCAAGAACCCCAATGCCAAGTCTTCCTGCGGATGCGGAAGTTCCTTCTCCGTCTGATCGTAAAAATTCGGCTGAAATCTTTGTCTCGAGGCCCTGTCAAAAGCCGGGGCCTCGTTTTTTTTGTTTCTTTCCTGACCGTCTTCTTCCTCTATCCGTTTAACGATGCAGGAGCGATCCCCGAACCCCTCTGCTCCCCCCTGTTCTCCCTTGTCGGATACGTAGAGCGTAACAGTCGTCCACACCAAGGTTTTCCAGATGCATTGCGGATCGGGAGAGCCATCCTGTCCGCTTCCCGGCAATCCCGTCTCCCTCTCTATATTCTTGTGGCGCTGGCTCAGGAAGAGTCCTCCTTCAATCCCTTGGCGATCAACGCGGCTTCCCGGGACTACGGACTTTTCCAGATTCATTATCCTTTTTGGAAAAAGTATTTCGCAAAACGGAAAGGTGGAAGCAATCGGCCGATACGGAGGACAGACATCATGGAGGTCGAAGTGAATGCCCAGATGGCTGCAGATATTCTGGCCTATGACCTGAAGTTGTCCGGGGGAGATGTGGTGCAGATGCTTGGCCGATACTCGGGTCGGACAGGCCTTGCTCACGAAAATTATATCCGGAACATTCTCCGGTACAGTCTTTCTTACAAGCAATTTGAAATGCGAAGACAGGATGGCTGTCCGGGGCCCTGAAAAATCTAGAGAGCGTGAACCCTGTCCCGGCCTTTGTGTTTCGCTTCGTACATCATTCGGTCGGCAAGGGGAATGAGCTCTGATTCCCGTGAAACGTCCTCCGGGAATGATGCGATCCCTATGCTCAATGTGATCTTGCCTGCAATCGGATGGATCAACTTCCTGACGGAGTTCCGGATCCTTTCCGCAATCTGGACAGCGCGCGTCTTTTCGAGGCCGGGAAGAATGACAACGAACTCTTCGCCCCCATACCGTCCAAATCCGTCTCCTGATCGCAGTGTTTTTCCGATCGCTCCCGTGACATCGATCAGGACCGAATCGCCGACTCCATGACCATAGGTATCGTTGACCTGTTTGAAGTGGTCGATGTCCAGCATGAGAAGCGACAGGGGCTCCTGGTTTGCCCGGGCGTTCTGGAAGGTAAAGGTGAGAAAGGAGTCCAGTGAGTCACGGTTCAGGATCTTCGTGAGAGAGTCGTGCTCTGCCTTTCTCTTCAGGATCAGTCGATGGGCGAAAAGGGCGTGGCTGGTCTGGAGGACCGGTGCTGAAAGTTCCAGGGCATTTTGAAATTCGAATTCAGGGATCGGGTTATTGGGGGGGAAGGGGGGAGGGAAAATCAAAAGAAAAGGGATGGTTGATGACGATCCCTGAATGAGCCTGAAAACGACGACTCTGTTGGATGCCGTCTGTGGAAGATGGAGAATACCGGTTTTTTCAGGATCGAGATCGTCGAAATATCCTGTTTTGGCTGTAAGTATGGCCTTCAAGGACTCGGTCAGGGGGAAGGAGTCGTCCTCCTTGAACAAATTTTTCGGATCGGAAGTGCGGATGGTCATCGATCGGGTTCTGACCCGGGATTCGCAATAGGCCACTGCGGAGGCAGAAAGGAGGGTCCTTAGAGACTGGCATATCAGGGACTCGTAAGGGAGCGCCTTGTCCAGGGGGATCAGGTTTGTCAGACTCTGCGCGAAGGCCCTGTAGCGGTTGAAGATGGCCATGAACTGGTTTTTTGATGCGACCTGTTCAGCAAGGAGCGCGATGACTGTGAATGAAACCCGCGGCCAGGGAATTCCGGAGGAAGAGAGAATGTCCGGTAGCCCATCCTCCATCGCGATATGGGTGAAGCTGCCAGGTGCAATGTCTGTAAAACGAGGAGCGATCGGAATTCCGTCCATCTCCGCCACGATCAGGATGTCGGGTGACGGAGCGGGATCCACGATTCCGGTCAGGACTACCTGGCGGTCGGACAACTGCATCAGGGTCTGAACAATGGCATCCCACTTGTCCCCCGATATGATGGTCGGACGAATCAGTAGAATCCTGCATGGAATTGCGGAATTATCAGGCATCATCTGTTCCTGGTTCTCCGCCGGTGGGTTAACGAAGAAGGAAGTGGCCGATAGGCGAAGCTCTTTACCTGCCAAGGCTAACACAGGAATATTCAAAAGAAAATCTTCCACCTCCGGCGGTTCTGAAAGCCGCTTGTCCGGATCTTTGAAATTTGGAAAGAAGAAGCCGAAACGGATGGAAACCAGGGAGTGAAGGCCTTTCAAATGACCGAATCAGAAGGATTCGGTCATTTCTTCCACAACATATTTGACGATCTCAGCCATCGTCGGGTGAATGTGCAGGATTCTTTGGTACTGGTCAATCGTCGCCGAGAATCCGAGGGCCACGGTGATCAGATGAATCAGATCGGAGGCTCCGGTACCGTACATTTCGGCTCCGAGAATTTCCCGCGTTTTTTCATGGGCCACGATTTTCAGGGCACCGTCCGTCTGCCGATTGACAATCGCTTTCCCCAGTTCTGAAAAGGGGAGATATCCGGTGATGGTCGGAATGTGCAGGGCGTGGGCCTGAACTTCGGTCAGACCGACCCGGGCAAATTCCGGGTCGGAAAAGATAGCGGTTGGCACGGGCCGGTCCTCGACTTTTTTGGGAACGGCCGAGGCGGCGTTGAAGCCGGCGACCTCACCGTGATACGTGGCAAGATTCAGGACAGGCAACGCCCCTGTCACATCGCCCGCCGCGAAAATTCTCGGGTTGGAGGTCCGGAGCCAAGGATCCACATGGATGGCCCTGTGGTGAGAAAGATGGACATCGGCGGCCAGGGGATCGAGGCCGTCGAGATCCGGCCGGCGGCCAGTGGCGCACAGGATGCTCTCGGCCTCCAGTGTGAGAGGCTTGTCTCCGATCCTGCCGTGAAGGACAGGCCTGTTCCCCGATTCATCAAAACGTTCCGATCGAAATCCCAGGTGGACGACCATTCCTCTCTTTGCCAATGAGGCCAGATAACCCTCTTCGATCCGGATATCCAGCTCCGGGTTCCATCGTGAGGCAATTTCGACCACGGTGACCTTTACACCCATCATGGAGAGGTATTGACCCAGTTCCAGGCCAACGGGCCCGGCTCCCAGGACGATGACGGATTCCGGAAGAGTCTCGAGCTCCAGAACGTCGTCGGAGGTTATCGTCCATTTTCTGGAAAGGCCAGGGATATCCGGGATCTTCGGGACCGAACCCGTGGCGATCACGGCACGTTCGAAGTGGACTGTTTCATGGCCTATCCGGGCTGATTCGGGCGAAAGGAAGGTCACGCTATCTTCGACCAGCGTGATTCCCCGGACCCCATCGACGCTTCCCCTTGCCGAGTCGGCCATTTCCGCGATCATCCGGTTTTTCATCTGTATGATCGCAGGAAGATCATAAGAAAAGGTTCCGGCATGATCGATGCCAAGGAGCGCGAGTTCTGTCCTGGCGGCATGAAGTTCGTGGGCTGACCTGAGAAGGGCTTTGGAGGGCATGCATCCCTTCAGGATACAAAGTCCGCCGAAGGGCGGTGTGGAGGCGAGAAGAACCTCCCGTCCAAGACGTGCAGCTTCGCGCGCCGCATATCGCCCGGCAGAGCCGCCACCGATGACAAGGATCTGAACTTTTTTCACGCGTCAACCTCTTGGGTATTTGTTGGATGGCAATCTTCTTCTTTCCAGATTCTAACCGAAGAGCCGGAGTATTGCACCGATCCATTTGAGGACAATCGAATCAGATATTGCCTGCATTATTATGGAATACAAGCGCAATCCCCATATTTTTTTCCAAGTATTGCGTTTTTTTTGTCCAACGTGTAATCTTTCTCTCAATGAGGAGTGCGGAGAGGTATCCGGCATCCCAAGGCAGGGGAAAAGATATGCGAAGACAAGGGGGTCTTCATGAGATGTCATGAAGATGCCCTTTTTTTGTGTTCCGGGCGGCGGCGTCTTTGATTATGGACGCTTTTACTCACAATTCTTTAGGAGAATGAAAGAATGACCCCGAAAGAAGTTCTGGACTATGCGAAAAAGAACAATGTGCAGATCGTCGACATAAAGTTCGCCGACCTGCTTGGTACCTGGCAGCATTATTCCATGACGGCCCACCAGCTGACCGAAGACCTGTTCGAAGAGGGTATCGGTTTCGACGGCTCCAGTATCCGTGGTTTCCAGACCATCAATGAGTCCGATATGCTTCTTCTGCCCGATTCCAAGTCCGCCTTTCTCGATCCGTTCACTCAGGTTCCAACACTCTCCCTGATCGCGAACATCAAAGATCCGATCTCCGGAGAGTCTTATGCCAAGGATCCTCGCTATATCGCCCAGCGGGCGGAAAATTATCTCAAGAAAGTCGCAGACATCTCCTATTGGGGACCTGAATGCGAATTTTTTGTTTTCGACGATGTCCGTTATGGTTCCGGATCGAATTTTTCTCATCATTCCGTCGATTCGATCGAGGGAACATGGAATACGGGCCGGGAGGAAGAGCCGAACCTTGGATACAAGGTTCGACACAAGGAAGGGTATTTCCCTGTGCCCCCCACGGATTCCCTCCAGGACCTTCGGAGCGAAATGGTTCTGACCATGGAGCAGGTCGGCATCCGGTGCGACGCGCATCATCATGAGGTCTCCACCGCCGGCCAGTGCGAAATCGCCATGCGTTTCGACACTCTCACCAAGATGGCAGACAATGTCATGAAGTACAAATATGTGGTGAAAAACACTGCCTTCAAATACGGGAAGACTGCGACCTTCATGCCAAAGCCGCTCTTTCAGGACAACGGATCCGGAATGCATGTCCACCAGAGCCTCTGGAAGGCCGGCAAGAACCTCTTCTATCAGAAGGGTGGATATGGCGATATTTCGGAGCTCTGCCGCCACTACATCGGTGGTTTGATCCACCACGCTCCTGCGCTTCTGGCATTTATCGCCCCGACCACCAACTCTTATCGCAGACTCGTTCCGGGATACGAGGCTCCGATCAATCTCATGTATTCAAAGCGGAATCGTTCGGCCTGCGTTCGAATCCCGATGTATTCTAAGAGCGAGAAGGCCAAGCGTATCGAGTTCCGTACGCCTGATCCCAGCAGCAACCCCTATCTCGTCTTCTCGGCACTTCTAATGGCCGGACTCGACGGGATCGAGAGAAAGCTCGAACCTCCGGCTCCTCTCGACAAGGACCTCTATGAACTGTCCGATCGGGAAAAGAAGAAGATCAAGCAGATGCCGGGAAGCCTCGATGCAGCCCTCGCGGCCCTCGAGAAGGATCATGAGTTCCTGCTGAAGGGTGGAGTCTTTACGCCCGAAATGATCGAGACGTGGATCAGCCTGAAGACCAAGCGCGAGGTGGACGCCGTTCGCCTTCGGCCCCATCCGCACGAGTTCTTCCTTTATTTCGATGTTTAGATTTTCGATTGCAACCATCGGCAATGGGGTCGCCGCATTTTAATTCCGGCCCCCTGACGCGACACGGAGGGCCTGGACAAGAATTTCTGTTCAGGCCCTTTTTTTGGCGGAGACCATGAATCACGAACAAAAAATCATACGGGAGCTCACCGCCTTCTTCGAAATAAGCAGGGAACTGGCCAGCTCTCCCGACCTGGATTCGGCTCTCGACCATATCCTTGGAATCATGGATAGCCAGCTGAATCTGCATCGCGGGGCAATACTTCTCCTGAAGCGTGACACGAACGAGCTCATGACTGAACTTGCCTACGGAATGTCTGATGAAGAAAAGAAAAAAGGGCGCTTCAAGATCGGAGAGGGAATCACTGGAACAGTCCTTTCAACGGGGTTGCCGATCATCGTTCCCGATATCGGAGCCGAACCCCGCTTCCTGAACAGGACCGGAGCCCGAAAGGGAGTGGGGCGGAAGAAGATGGCATTTATTGCCGTTCCTCTCATTTTTCAGGGAATGAAGCTTGGGGTTCTTTCGGCGGATTGCGACATGTCCGAGGGGGAGCGGGATCTCGAGGAAGATAAACGGGTTTTGTCGATCATCGGTTCCACCATCGTTCAGGCGGTCCTTCTCCGACAGAAGTTTTCGGAGGAAAACCAGCGCTTGATCGACGAGACGCATCGCCTTGAGCATGCCCTGAAAGATCGCTATGCCATTGATGGATGGATCGGCCGCTCCAAGGTGATGAACCAGATTGCCGAGTCGGTCTATCAAGTTGCGGCCAGTCGGGCGACAGTCCTGATCCAGGGAGAGAGCGGAACCGGAAAGGAAGTCATCGCAAAGGCCATCCACTTTTTGAGTCCCCGGGCGAAAAAACCATTTGTCCAGATCAATTGCGCAGCAATTCCCGAGACCCTTCTCGAAAGCCAGCTGTTCGGCCATGAAAAAGGCGCCTTCACGGGAGCGCACATCGCCAGACCGGGAAAGTTCGAGGCCGCGGACACTGGAACGATCTTCCTCGATGAGATTGGCGAAATCACCCCAGCGGTTCAGGTCAAACTCCTTCGCGTGCTCCAGGAGCGCTCGGTGGAGAGAATCGGCGGGAACCGGGTTATTCCCGTGGATGTCAGGATCATCGCGGCCACAAACCGAAATCTTGAGGAGATGATCCGGCGAAACCAGTTCAGGGAAGATCTCTATTACCGTCTGAATGTCGTTCCTCTCTTTCTGCCTCCCCTCAGACAGCGCAAGGAGGATGTTCCCCTCCTCGTTGAACATTTTCTGGACCGTTTCAACCGGGATAACGACCGGACTGTGGTTGTGGAACCCGGCGCGATGGACATGCTGGTGAATTATGATTGGCCCGGGAATGTCCGGGAGCTTGAAAACATGATGGAGCGTCTGGTCGTGATGGCGCACGGGTCCACCATCACGCGCCAGGACCTGGGCCGGGCGATGACGCTCTATCCCAAGACGTCACATCCGGAACGGGAGATTTCGGCAGAGGGAGAGGGGGGGACCGGGCGCCCCACTGATTCTCATGAGAGCAATCCCACGGGTGGGGAAAGCCCGGAAGGACTCCTCGGGGCTGTGTCGAGCCTGGAAAAGGAGCAGATCGAGGCGGTTTTGAAGAGGTACGGATACGTTAAGACCCGGGCTGCCCGGGCTCTTGGAATTACGCCCAGGCAGCTTCGCTACCGGATGATGAAGTATGGAATAGAGGACATTCTGCCCTGAAGCCTAGGCCAAACGGATTCCAAGTTCCTTAAGCTGGGCCGAGTCGACGGGGGCCGGGGCCTGAGTGAGAAGACAGCTTCCCTTCTGTGTTTTGGGGAAGGCCATCACATCCCGGATCGATTCCCGCCCGAGAAGAAGCATGGCCAGGCGGTCAAGGCCTATGGCCATGCCCCCGTGAGGGGGAGCCCCATAGGACAGGGCTTCCAAAAGAAATCCAAACCTCCTTGACGCCTCCTCCTCGGACATCCCTATCAGGTCGAAGACCCGTCTCTGAAGTTCGATCTCATGATTTCTGATGCTTCCCCCGCCCACTTCCGTCCCATTGTAGACAAGATCGTATGCCAGGGAACGGGTCAGTTCCGGAGTGTCGGCAAGGATCGCCATGTCGTCCGGATGGGGGGCCGTAAATGGATGATGAACCGCTTCGAAGCGATTTTCGTCAGGGTTCCATTCAAGGAGGGGAAAATCAACGACCCATAGAAGCGCGGTCTTCGAAGGGTCGATGAGTCCGGCTATCCTGGCCACATGATTTCGGAGAAGACCCAGGATCTTGAGTGTCTGGGGAAGGGTGTCTGCGATGAAGAGAAGCAGATCCCCGGGCTCGGCTTCCATCGTTATCGATATTTCTTTCTGGAGGGGCTCCGGAATGAATTTGAGAATGGGGCTCGACAGCCCTGTCTGCTCGACCTTGATCCATGCGAGTCCTTTTGCTCCCTGCCCTTGAACCCAGGCGGTCAGATCCTCCACATCCTTTCGGCTCTTCGAAGCGCCCCCCGGAAAGCGGATACCCCGCACCGTGCCCCCGTTGCCCAGCGTTTGGGTGAAGACGGCGAAAGATGTATTCTGGGCTATGGCGGAAATATCGACGATCGGAATTCCAAACCGGAGGTCCGGTTTGTCGCTTCCGTACTTTTCCATGGCTTCGGCGTGTGTCAGCCGCATGAAAGGCCGAGACAGGGTGATATTCTTGAAAGTCTTGAAAATCTCGCAAAAAAGTCCCTCGATGATTCCCAAAAACTGATCGCGGGTCAGAAAAGACGCTTCGATATCGACCTGAGTGAACTCAGGTTGACGGTCGGCGCGCAAGTCCTCGTCCCGGAAACAACGGGCAACCTGGAAGTACCGTTCGATTCCCCCCACCATCAGAAGTTGTTTGAAGAGTTGCGGGGATTGGGGGAGGGCATAGAAAGAACCGCGCTCGAGACGGGAAGGAACCAGAAAGTCCCGCGCACCCTCCGGTGTTGAACGTGTGAGAAGCGGCGTTTCGATATCCCAGAAGTGATGGGAGGTCATATGATTTCTTATCAGGGATGTGAGTTCGGACCGGAAGCGGAGGGCCTCCATCAGGTTGGAGGAGCGGATGTCGAGGTATCGATGGGACAGCCGCAGGCTCTCGGAGACCCCCTCTGTATCACCAACCGGGAAGGGAGGTGTGAGGGCCGCATTGAGGACGCGCAGGGTGGAGACACGGATCTCAAGATGACCTCCGGCCATCTCTGTATTGATCGTTCCTTCGGGTCGGGAGGCCAGGGTTCCATGGACGGAGATCACCCATTCGTCTCTGAGGGTCTTTGCCATTGTCTCCATGACCGGGTGCTCCTTGGCATCGATCACGCATTGCATCCGGCCGGAACGATCGCGGAGCTCAATAAAAAGGAGCCCCCCGTGGTCACGCACCGTGTGGACCCAGCCCGCGACCGTGACGGCAGAACCCGGAGCGAAACTGAAAAGATCGGAAATGAAGTGGGAACGATACATCGGTGTCCTCTCAAATGAGATTCAGAAAATCCTTTGGCTGGCCATGCTCTGGCACAGGAGCATTTTAGCAAACCGGCACAAAAATTGAAGCCATGGAGAGACGGTTCAGGGGAGTTGGCGACCCTCGTCGATGTCAATCAGGTCGAATGGGGACAGTGTTCCGATATCCTGCCGATGAGCAAGGGATGGATAGGTTTTTCTTCGATGCTCCGTTCTCTTCTCGTCAGGAGGAATTTTGTCGAATGAGAGAGACCATTCCTCTCTTTCGAGAGAAGAATGAGGTTTTGAATGCGCGGCGACCCAGGCCAATACGGCTTCATCGCTTTGAGCCGAAAGAATCGCCTGTTCGAGCTCTGCGGGATCCAGACCGGTAAACTCGAGGAATCGTCCGTCCAGGGGGAAAAAGCCTTTGCCGGGATCGGGCAATCGAAGCAGGTTGGACCGATATTCGGGAGGAAGGAGACCAGCAGCTCTCAGACGAACCTTGTCGATCAGACGTGGAAGGATGGCATAACCTCCCAGTCGCTCCCTGGGAGATCGCAGTTTTTGGAGAACTTCCTTGTGTCCGGGATCGTCACTGGGTAAGTAAGGTAACATGTGGTTCCCCTGTCAGGCTTTTTTAGGACGTGACGGATTGGATTTTCCTCCCCGTCCCTTGGGAGCAGACTTTCGGTTCCTGAAATTCGAAAATTTGTTCTCCTGTTTTTGAGGCCGGGAGTCTTCCTCTTTCTTCCCTTTTGTGAAAGGGCGATCTTCCCCCCGACTTGGCGCACCCGAATTCCGGAAGGTTCGGGAGGGACGGTTGGAGCGGTCCTGAGGCGAAGGTCTCTCCCCGGAAAAGGGTTTTCCGGGCCTTTCCGTGTTCCGGGAGGGGCCGGGGGAGGAGCCAGATCTCCGGCCGGAGCGGGAGCCTTCATCGTCCCGGAAGGTTCGGGAGGGACGGTTGGAGCGGTCCTGAGGCGAAGGTCTCTCCCCGGAAAAGGGTTTTCCGGGCCTTTCCGTGT
>JAKBXW010000089.1 GCA_021840555.1 Nitrospirota bacterium | reverse complement strand
GGGGCCATTTCGGGGCAGGCCCAGGCCCAGTACACCAACAACAACGCGAACACGCCGACCTGGCGGAACTACGGGGCCTTCGTGGTGGAGGTGGGGCCCTTCGCCCACTTCACGCTGGTCACCGACGACTCCTACGGGTGGCAGGCGGAGGGGCAGATCAGTTCGACGACGGGGATGCCGATCGGGAACGCCACCTGGTACTCGAGCGAGAACTTCGTGCGCTATGACCTGAGCGACACGATGGATCTGGTGGCGCGCTACGAGGTCTACTACGATCCCAACGGCTTCATGACGGGGATCCCCGGCACGGCGATCAACGACGAGACGGTGGACTTCCAGTGGAACTTCATGCCGAACGTGATCAGCCGGATCGAGTACCGCCACGACAACTCGAACAACGCGCTCTTCAACAACAGCCTCTACAGCGCGGCCAACCGGGGTCCGGCCCTCTACTCCCAGGACACGGTCGACCTCGAGCTCATCTACACCTTCTAGCGAATGGTGGCATTCCCCGCGGGGTCCGGCATAGGGCCGGACCCCCTTATCAACCTTCCCTTGAGGAGCGTTCAACATGAAACGATTCGGAATTTCAGGAAAAAGGCTTCTGTCGGCCCTTCCCTTCCTGCTCGTGCCCGGCGTGGCCCAGGCTGCGGCGGGTCCAACTCCCGCCGCCATTGCGGCCGACACGATCTGGACGGTGGTCGCCGCGGTCCTGGTCATGTTCATGCAGGCGGGATTCGCCTTTCTTGAGGCGGGGCTGACCCGGGCCAAGAGCGCCGGCCACATCGCCGTCAAGAACATCGTGATCTTCTCCATCGCCTCCCTCGTCTTCTGGGCGGTGGGATTCGCCGTCTGCTTCGGAACCGGCAACGCCATCTTCGGGACCTCGGGATGGGGCCTCGCGGTCTCCGACAAGGACATCAACACGGTTTTTTCCTCCCTGTCGTTCTCGGACATTCCGCTCGCCGCTAAGTATCTCTTCGAGGTTGTCTTCTGCGCGGTGAGTCTCGCCATCGTCTGGGGCGGGATGGCCGAGCGGACGAAGTTCATCGTCTACCTGGTCTTCGGTGTCGTCTTCTCCGCCGCGATCTACCCGGTGGTCGGCCACTGGATCTGGGGCGGAGGCTGGCTCTCGACCCTGGGGATGCAGGATTTTGCCGGCTCCACCGTCGTTCATCTTCAGGGCGCTTCCGCGGCCTTGGCCGGAGCCATTCTCCTCGGGCCCCGTATCGGGAAGTACACGAAGGACGGAAAGTCCAACGCCATCGTCGGCCACAACATTCCCTTCGTGGTCCTCGGGACGCTGATCCTCTGGCTCGGGTGGTTCGGATTCAACCCCGGCTCCACCATGATGGCGACCACGCCGTCGGTGGGCTACTTCGCCTACGTGGCCATGACCACGAACCTGGCCGCCGCCGCCGGATCCCTCGCGGCGATGTTCACGGCCTGGAAGCTTCTCGGAACACCCGACATGAGCATGATCGCCAACGGCGCGATCGCCGCTCTTGTCGCCATCACCGCCACCTGCGCATTCGTTGATCCCTGGGCCTCTATCGTGGTGGGGGCCATTGCTGGTATCATCGCTGTCGTCGGCGTGCTTCTCGTCGACCGCCTGCGGATCGACGATCCGGTCGGGGCCGTGGCCGTCCATGGCTTTGCCGGAGTCTGGGGAACCCTGGCCAACGGACTCTTCGCGACTCCGGACCGCGCGAAACTCCTGGGAGTGGGGGGGCCTGGCCTTCTGTACGGGGGCGGATTCCACCAGCTCATCGTCCAGATCGAAGGGGTGTCGGCATCCTTTGCCTATGTCTTCATCATGAGCTTCCTCGTGCTCTATGTTCTCAAGGTTACGGTCGGAATCCGCGTCTCCGAGAAGGAAGAGCTTCAGGGACTCGATATCAGCGAACACAAAATGTGGGGATATCCGGAGGTTTTCAACCCCTCGTTCGGGGGGACGGCTTCTTTGGGATCTTCCCTGGAAGGGGCATCCTCCTCCAGGATTGAATCGGCTCATGCGCTTGGTTCGACGACGCATCCATAGCTGCGGATCGGCAACGCGTTAACCAGACAGAAAGGAGTCTCGATGAAAAAGATCGAAGCGATCATCAAGCCGTATCGCCTGGAAGGTGTCAAGGAGGCGGTGACCGCCCTGGGCGTCTTCGGGATGACCGTCACCGAGGTCAAGGGGTACGGCCGTCAGAAAGGCCATACGGAACAGTACCGGGGAAACGAGTTCCAGGTCGATTTCATCCCCAAGGTCAAGATCGAGATCGTCGTCACCGATCCGGATGAAAACCGGGTGGTGGAGGCGATCCAGAAGGCGGCGGGCCGGGGAGCGATCGGAGACGGCAAGATCTTCGTCTCCGATATCCTCGGGGCGGTCCGGATCCGGACCGGAGAAAAGGGAGAAGCCGCCCTCTGATCTAAGAGTGTGAGGCAAAATCCAGGAAACAGGAAACGAAAAAGGGGCCGATGAGGCCCCTTTTTTTGTCTTTGTCCGGGGAAACCGGTTTTTTCGGGAGCCATTTTGTTGACCAGTATTGACGACTCTTTCTCATCCTCTCGTCTCGAGGCCAGGATAAGTCCTGATCTACATGCAATGCTCAAGCGCGTTGCTGAACTTCAGGGGCGTACAATGACCGACTTCGTCGTGGTCGCTGTCCAGGAGGCTGAACAGCGAGCCCTCGATCAGTCCGAAGTCCTCCGGCTACAGCTGGCCGACCAGGAAAGATTTGCCCAGGCGTTGATGTCGCCGCCGCACCCATCCCAAGCGTTGAACATTTGCCCGCGCATTCCCCTTCTTGGGCAGTAAGCCAAGAGGGGGTCAATCGGGCGGTTTGGCTTTGCGCGGTTTTTCCTTGGTCCCTTGGCTTTCGACATAACGACGGACGGTTTCCAGTGTCGCCTCGCCCACGCTTCCGACATAGTAGGCCCGATGCCAGAAATACGGCTTCCATTGACATCCTCCCCTTCCTTACCGCTTTCGCGGCGAGCGAAGCGAGAGGGAGGGGAGGATGTCAACTATAACGCGAAGGTTTCCGAGGACCGGTATTACCGGGCCTTCGCCAAAAAAGCGGTCTCTCTTTCGGGAACGCCCGTTCCCGTCGACCAGGAGTACGCCCGGTTCATCGGACCGGAGACCCCCTGGCTCCGGGATGTCCCCTCCCAAATACTCCGTAACGGAGCGGTTCGCTGGAAACAGGCGATGGGACGTTTTTTCTCCGGACTCTCCGGAAGACCCGTCTTCCAGAGAAAGGACGGACGGCAGTCTATAATGGTTGGCAAAATCCGAACAAAAAAAACGGAGGATTTAAGCACAATGCCAACGGCGATTCGCAAACATCACACACCGGAACAAAAGGCTCAGGTTGTCCTTGAACTTCTCAAAGAAGCGGACTCAACCGGGCGATTCTGTCGTCCTGCTGGGGACTGTTTGTGGTGCTTTTGTCCTACAAGTCCCGGAGGGCAGGAAAGTTCGTTCTCAAAATTGATCCTCACTATAGTTCGCAGGAATGCGCCCGGTGCGGGCACATTCATCCGGACAACCGGCCTTCCCAGGCCGGGTTTGTCTGCCAGTGCTGCGGATTTGCCGACAATGCCGATCACAACGCCAGCCGTGTCATTGCCCAAAGGGGGATCCGGCGTCTTCTGGAAGGGAAAGTCCCGCAGAAGACGATTCGGCGGTGCGGAATCGGAAAACTCAAAACACTAGGGCCGGAACGGTCCGAAGTCAAAGCCTCCGGAGAGGACGATAAGACGCGAAGGACCAAACGCCTTCGCGCAGCCTCGGCGAAAGAGGAACTTCCGCTCGCGAGATCGGAAACCCCCACTACACCTCGGCTTAGTGGCGGGAGAGTTCATGAGCTGGCCACTCTGTATCTTGCCGAGCAGGACCTGGAGGTCCGCTTTCAGGTCCGGGCCATTCGGGGAAAGGGGAAGGTGGAACGTGGACTGGACCTTCTCGCAAAGGCTCAAGGAAAAAGCTCTCCGGATTCAAGATGACGGCGAGGTGTGCCAGGAAAATTCTGGCTGCTCAGATATTCAGAGGGGATTCGCAGCTCTCCGCTTGACGGCGCTACCAAAAAATTAACTCAATCAGAGAGTATGGGTTTAGATTGTAGAGCCAAAAAAGAAAATCAATCACGGAATTCAGATACCCGAAAAAACTCCTCCGGCTCTTTTGGAACAGCCTCCCGGTCTAGATCTTCTCGCCTGTGATTTCCTCATACTCCCTGGCCGCCTGCCTCGTCAGGATCTTTTTTCCGTGGATCATGGAAGAGAAGAGGTCGCTTGCAAATGTCAGCTCGTACTTGACGAGGCCTCCCAGATGGAGGGCCAGGAATCCCAGGATGGCATAGAAGCCGGCGGCATGGATGTTCGAGATGACCGCTTTTGCGAGTTTCCCCGTGTCGGGAGAGAGGGTGTGGAGGAAGGGGAGGGGGTAGAATCCCCACTTCAGGGAGGCCCAGAGAATGCCGGAGAGGGCCTGGAGGGGAAGAAGGAGGACCAGGAGGGGAAGATAGAGGAAGCGGCCGAGCCGGTTGTGGCCCGGATCCGGATCGGGGATCGGAAGACCCCCGGCATCGGTCTTCGGACGAAGATGAAGGGCGATTTCCTCCTTCATGACGGCCAGGAACCCCTTTCCGTCGTGGCGGGGGTCCAGATCCTTCCAGCGGGAGAAGGGCTGGCCGTGGAAGGCGAGATGGAGCCGCGCCAGCACGAGGAGGACAAAGGCGTAGCCGATATAGACGTGGATCTTTTCCACCAGGACATAGGTCGGCTTGGGAAGGCCGAGTTCCTTGTGCCAGTCGAAGAGGAGATAGGTCAGGACCAGAAGAAGGATGAGGAAAAGGTTCCCCCAGTGCCAGAGCCTGAGTCGGGCCTCCCAGACGGGAAGCTGCGCATAGTAGCGGTCGGGATCGGAAAGACGGGCGTTTTTTATCATCTTTGTCTCTGCCTTGGCCATGGGTGGATGTGGTACGGGTCATTCTATGGTACAGTATCCGAATATCTGCCATCATACCACAGCAAAGGTTTTCCCCGGCTCAAGAGAATGGAGGAAGGGATCGTGAAAAGGCACGCGGCAAAAAGAGGAACAGTCCCGGTACTGGGAGCCATCACCCTGGCCCTTCTCATGGCACATCCGGCCCGGTCCGCTCCCCCGCCACCTTCCGCGGCTCCTCCTGTGATCATGAGCTATGCCACCAACGAGGCCCTGAACCGGGTCATCCTTCCCGCCCAGACCCCCTCCTTCGTCGGGGGACAGACGCCCCCCCTTGAGGTCACCCCCGGAAACCGTTTCATGAAGATCCTGGTCTCCCACGTGGCCCTCTGGGAGAAGGCCGACACGGGGCTCGCCATCTCCTCCGACCAGCGAAAGCGCTTCCGGGAGATTCTCGAGAAGACCCGGGGGGAGATCATCCAGAGCGATGCCCTCGACCTCCGTCTGGTCCAGGACTTCGAGGCGATGCTCGTGGAGCGGCATCTCCCCGCCAAGGAGCTCGCCGCCCTGAACGCCCGGATCGGGGAGGTGGAGGGGAAGGAGGGGATGCAGTTTGTGACGGCCCTGAAGGAGCTCCAGGCGGTCCTTTCCGGCCCCCAGATCATGACGCTCAAGAGCCTCAACGAAGCCGCCCTGCCGACCCCCGACATTTCGATCACCCCCGCCTTCATGTTCGCCGACCGGATGCTCTCGATCCGGTGGCAGGAGGCCATGAAGCCCCCGACCTCCCGCAAGGTCCGGGAGTCCCTCTCCCTTCGGTACCAGAAGGCCCGGAAATGGCTCTACAGCCTGGCGGCCGAGAAGACCGTCTCCGACCGCCGGGTGGCGGATCTCCTGGCCAGTCCCTTCGTGGACATGGAGGCCTTCGGAGAGCTCGAGAAGACCGCCGGCCCCCTCGAAGGAAAGTTCTGGGGGACCTTCCTGCGGGTCGCGACCCTCCTCTCCCCTCCCGCCCGGTGATCCCGGGGCCGGATGGATAACGCCAGACCGGGACAGTTTCTCCTCACGAAGAAAAAAAGGGGAACCCTGGCCGCCTGGACCCTGGTTCTCTTCTGGGGACTCCATTACGTCGTCCTCTACCGCCCCCTCCGCCTGATCGACCCGGAACACTATCTTTTTCTGAGGTTCGGGTGGGCGGGGGCCATCGTCCTGGTCCTGGCCCTCTTCCTTCCCTTTCTCCGGGGGATTTCCCCGGGAAACTGGCTCCGGCTGGCGAGCCTCGCCCTGATCGGGGTCATCGGCTACCAGTGGGTCTTCCTCCGGGCCGCCTCCATCTTAGATCCCGTTCCCCTCGTCCTGATCCTCTCCCTGGGTCCGGTGCTGGTGGCCCTCTACAGCCACATCCGGGGCCACGAATCCTTCTCGGCCTTCCAGTGGGCAATGATGATCCTGATCGGAGCGGGCATTACCCTGGTCGTCCGGGGGGAGCCCGCCCACCAGGGCTCCCATGGCCAGGAGGGGCCGGGGCTTCTGATGGCCTTTCTCTCCCTGGTCTTCTTCACCCTCTCCACCCTTCTCACACGATCCCTTCTCACCCGGATGCGCATGGTCCAGGTGACCCTGGCCCCGATCCTTCTGGGAGGGGCCTTTCTCGTCCCCTTTCATCCCTCCTGGATCCTCCCGCCCGGGGGGGCCCATGCCGGGCTCATCATTCTCTCTCTTGTCTACTCCATCGCCGTGGCCCTCTTTCTCTGCTATTTCCTCTGGAACCTCGCGATCTCCGACATCGGTCCCTCCCGGGCGGGGCTCTGGTCCAACGGCCAGCCCATTGTGACGGCCCTGGGGACGGCCCTTTTCCTCCACCGCCCCCTGGGGCTGGGTCAGATTCTGGGGGGGATGATCGCCGTGGCGGGGTTCTGGGGGTTTTTCGGAATCGAGCTCAGAAAGATCGTGCCGGACGATGAGCCCAAGATCTGAGGGCCAAGAGAGAGCGGCCTGCCTCCTTTTCTCGGCGCGATACCAAGGTCCAGACCTCCCCCGATCCTCGTGTTGCGAAAGCCTCCCCGGAATCCGCAATCAATTTTCCAGGATGAACCCGTTTCGACATTTCAGAAAAAGGGAAGGTCAGCGGGTCGGGAGCGGGATCTCCCTGACGGGAAAAGCCTGGTGCCCGTAACTTCTGTTTTGGAAGTCCGGTATCGAAAAACTTCAGGCCGTGAGCCTTGGCATACCGCTGGGTGACGAAAATCACATTATGATTTGTCTTTTAGGGTGTATATTTTTGTTTACAGTTCCACGG
>JAKBXW010000016.1 GCA_021840555.1 Nitrospirota bacterium | reverse complement strand
GGCCAAATACGCCCAGTTCCGGTCTCATCTGGCGCGGGCCGAGCTCTCGGACGCCGCCGCCCTGTCCCTTGCCCTCGAAAAAACGGCCGCCCGGATCCGAAGCCTTCCGTACCGCTCCATTGCCCGGTTCGTCCGGGGGACCCTCGCCTTCTGGACGGGAGAGTTCGAAACGTCCCGGGAGAGCCTGGCAGACCTGGGAGAAGCTCCCCGGGACAACATCACGTCCCTTTGCCGGCAGAACCTCGAATGCTGCCGGCAGGCGGCGGCCTACCGCGCCTGGAATCTCTGGTTCCTCGGACATGCGGAGGAATCCAGGGCCGAGCTTTCCAGGATCCTGGAGTTGGCCCGGGAAGAAAACAGTCCCCTCCAGGGTTTCTTCCTGACCTTCGCCTGCAATCTGTACCGGTACATGGGGGAGGTGGATGGGGTTCTGGAACAGGTCGACGCCATCCTCGCCTCGGCCTCGCGCGACCGGACCATCGCCTGGGTCCCCACCGGCCGGGCCTTCCGGGGGTGGGCGCTGGCCCGGAAGGGAAAACCCGGGGGAATCTCCCTGATCCTCGAAAGCCTCCCGATGTGGCGCTCCGTCCACCGCGTCGCGGAAAACGTTCTCCTTTCCCTTCTCTCGGAAGCCTATCTGCTTCACGGGGACACGCGGCGAAGCCGGGGGGTGGCCGAAGGGGCGCTCCGATTTTCCGGACGGACGGGGACCCGCTTCTACGACGCCGAACTCTGGCGGATCCGGGGGGAATGCGCCCTCAGGGAAAAGGAGCCCCTCCGGGCCGGAAAGGATTTCGAAAGGGCCCGGAAGATCGCCCGGAAACAGGGAGCCCGCGCCATCGAGGAACGGGCGGAGGAGGCTCTTGTGAGGCTTGGCCTCCTGGAGGACCTTCCGGCCCGCTGAAGGTTTTTTTCCGGACGCATACCCCCCAAAATCCATTCCTCCCGGGGAGGGGCCACCCCCTGAGTTGGATTTCCGGAGCCGGGGTCATAGAATAAGGGGAGATCGCTTTGCCACACGGTGATCGAGGAAAGCTCTGCAGGATTCCTCCCCCGGACCCAGGAAAACGTCGAATGACCGGCCCGCTCCAGGGCAATCCCGACATGATCGCGGCGGTTCTTTTCGAAGGAGACGATACCCGGATTCCCTCCTCCTCGAAGAGGGGGAGCTTCTGTCTTTCCTCCCCGTGTCCGAACTTTCGGTTCCGCTCTCTCCGCGGTCTTTCATCCCTGAAGGATCCGGATCCCGCTTCGGGCCGGCGCCGGACCGGCGCATCCGACCCCCGGACAGGCCGGAGGAAAGCCCTGGCAATATCGACCCCCAAGGGGTAAAGAAGAAGGAAGAACCCACATGGTCATGAAAATCAGAAAGCGGAACCATCCGAAACCCGAAGAACCCGGAAATCCCGACGACGGCTCCAGCGAGATCATGCGGGAGACGATCTTCGAAGCGATCCGGACCCAGATCCGAAACGACGAGCCTCCGGAAACGGCCTTGACCCTGAACCGTCTCCGCGCGGAGGGCCATTCCGAGGAGGAGGCGATGAAGCTCATCGGATGCGCCCTGAGCGTCGAAATCTTCGAAGCCATGAAATATGGAACCCCCTACGACTCCGAGCGCTACCGCAGAAATCTCGAACGGCTTCCGACCCTGCCGTTCTGACGGGGAGGGCCAGGGATTTGAAGGGACCGAAATAGATGCGCCGGCTCCATCGGGCCTCTCAAAATAAGCATACGATCGTTTTCTTATTTGCATGGTCGACATGAAAGGCCGGTCAATACAGCAAATGGAGCGTTCGACGAACGCGACGGTGGCCGGAAACCAAAACGGGCCGCTTCTCCCGATCTGAAATCCCGGTGGAAAAGCCGAACGGAACTCTGACCAAAAAGAAACCGGAGGTCGTCTTGAACCCCGACGAAATCCCCTGGACCGACCGGATCGACACCCTGTCTGCCGACGGGGTTCTGATGCGGGAACTCCTCTCCCTCTATCCCACACTCCATCCCGGCAATTCCTTCCGGATCGCGCTCGAAAAGCGGCTGTTCGACCCCGAGCGGGTGGAGCGGATCCTGGAAGGCCGGGACCCGGGCCTGGCCGACCGGCTCATCCGCGCTCTTCCCGCCCGACTGCTGTCCCGCTCCGCAAAACGGCTGGAAGCCCTGTTAAAAAAAGACTTCGGGGATCTGGTCAATCCGGCACCGGCCCTTCTGGCTACGATCGATCCGGCCCGGGCGGCCGATGCCTATCTGACGGCGCTCAATTCTTCGCCGGTCCCGCCGACCAGAACCCTTCTGGAAATCGCGAGGCTCCTCCCCGACCTGCCGGAGGAAAAGGCCCGCCCCCTCTTTGAAAGGCTGGCCGCCTTCCGGGTTCCGGAGCTGTCCTTCTTCCTGACCCGGGCCGGCTGCCGCCTTGGCCATCCGGGGGTCTTCGACCTTCTGCCCTTCCTGGCAACCGACAAGGATGTCCAGAACCACCTGCCGTGGACCTTCACAGGACACGGGTCCTGTTCCACAATGGCCTCCGAAAAATCCCTGTCAGGCGAAGACCTGGCCCGCTTCCTCGAACCGGGAGCCCCGCTCGGCGAAATCGAGCGGGCAAGGGAGACAGCCTCGTTCCAGGAGGCGATGGCGCTCCTCGCCTCGTGCGAGTCCCGGTCCTTCGGGTCCCTGGCCGCCCGGCGCTTTCTCGAAGCGGCCCCCCCGGCCTTCCTCGACGAACAGGAAAGCTTGGCCACGAATCTGGCCCTTGCGACCACGATCCACGACTTCGAAAGGGAGTCCCCAGACCTCGGAGGACTTGCCCCGCGGAATCTTGTCCCGTTTCTGGACCTGTATGCTGGCGAGATTGACCATATGCCGGACGCTTTCTTTCTCCCGGGATCCGCAGAGGAGTATCTCCGGATCCTGGAAGAGCTCCTGGAGGAGGACCCCGACGCGCCTGCCCTCCCGGTCCTTGTCGACCTCATGGGAAGACTCCGTCACGCCGCCTCGGTCCCTCGTCTGGTCGCCCTGCTGGAAAAAAACGGGGATCCCGGTCTGACCGAACAGGCCGAAGAGGCCCTGGTCGCGATCGGTCCGGAATCAGCGGATTACATTGTCCGGCACTGGAACGAATTCGACTCATTCCAGATCGTCTCTGCCGGCGCGATCCTCGCCAAGATCGACAGTCCGGCCATCGTCGACTTCCTGTGCGGCCATCCTGAACTCTGCCAGGACGATCCGTCGATCTGGTGCCCTATCGCCCTCTCCCAACCCGATTCCCGAACCCTCTCCGTCCTCCTCCCCCTCCTCAGAAGGGAAGATCCCGAGATCGACCGGACCGCCTTTGTCCTTCTGTCCCTTTTTCAGTCGGATCATCCGGAACTTCCCAACATCAGGGAGCGGATAACGGAATTCCACTCCCTGATGGACCCGTTCGTGAATAAGAAGCAGGAAGCCCCGCGGCCCTTTCTGCGTCTCCCCCTGACCTGCGAACTCTGCGGGGAGACCAACCACTATCGGGTCCATCGGATCATCGTCGGAAAAGGCGGGGAGGCTCCGGTCGTCTCCGAGGAATTTCCCTGCCGCTCCTGCGGTCGGTTTCCCCTTTTCGAGATTGCCCCCAACGGTATAGCAGCGATCGCCGGGGAGTCCCTGCGCCTTCTCCTTGGAAAAAGGCTTGGTTCGGAAAAACAGGAAAGTATTCTGCATACGCTCAACGTCCGCGGCCCCGTCGAGGAGGGAGAGATCCTCTCCCTGTCCACCGCCCTCCGGCAGACGAGGGAGGCGCTCCAGAAAGATCCCGACAATGCGCGCATGCTTCACCGCATGTCGAACCTGATGTCGGCGCTATCCCGACCCCGGCAGTCCTTCGAATTTACCGCCCGGGCCTATGCCGCCGACCCCGAAGCCCTGGAGATCATCAACAACCGCATTCTCCGGCTCAGAGAGGCCGATAGGGATGCGGAGGCCCTTTTGGTGGTCGAACGGGCCCTGAATTTCCAGTCCTCCTGGCATTTTCTCTCCGACACGCCGAATGATCAATTGAGGTATTTCTGGAACATCGCGGACGGACTGGCCCGGGATCTCGGGCGACCTTCCTTCTCCGGATCCGAGGGCGTGACGCTGGATCTCCTGAAAAAAAAGACCGGCCGAAACGATCCATGCCCGTGCGGAAGCGGCCGCAAGTACAAGAAATGCTGTCTTTGACACCTTCCAGAACCGGAACAGGAAAGAGGACGGGACACACCGGCCATCAGACCGACCGGAACCCTGGGGCGAATCCTTCGCGGACGGTCTCTTCGATGCGATCCTGCGATCCGAACGAACCCTAGTCCGCTCCGGCAAACCTCCCGAAACGGCGGCGACCCTCGCGCGCCTTCAATGATCGGAGCCTTCAGGAAGGCTCCCTACAGAATCAGCATGGCGTCGCCGTAGCTCAGGAAAAAGAACCCCTCTGAAAGGGCCCGGCCGTAGACCTCCCGCCAGCGGCCGTCTCCTCCCATGAAGGCGTCGATCAGGACCAGGAGGGTCGAGCGGGGGGTGTGGAAGTTGGTCAGAAGACCGTCCACCGGTCCGAACCGGTGGCCCGGACGGATGAAGAGATCGGTCCAGCCCGAGCCGGCCCGGATCCGGGGCGCGGCCCCGGACCGGTCCCGGGAGGACTCCAGCGTCCGGAGGACGGTGGTCCCCACCGCCACCACCCGTCCCCCCCGCTCCCGGGTGCCGGCGATTTCCTTTGCCGTCCGCTCCGGGACCTCGTACCACTCCGAATGCATCCGGTGGGCCTCGAGGGGGCCTTCCGAAAGGGGCCGGAAGGTCCCGAGCCCCACGTGGAGGGTCACGGCCGAGACTCCGATCCCCGCCGTTTCGAGGTGGCTAAGGAGATCTTCTCCCAGATGGAGTCCCGCGGTGGGAGCGGCCACCGAACCGGGCCGCCGGGCATAGACCGTCTGGTAGCGCTCCCGGTCGGAGGCGTCCGCCCGGCGTTTCCGGGCAATGTAGGGCGGAAGGGGCATCTCTCCTTCCGCTTCGAGCTCCCGGACAAGGCTCACCTCCCCGCGATACTCCCCGACAAAACACCCCTGCGTCTCGTCGTAGACGGCCTCACGGATCTCCCCCCGGCCGGAAAAAAGGGAGAGACGGGTCTCCTTTCCCAGCCCTTTCCCCAGAAAGCGCACCCGAAGAGGCGATCCCTCCTCGAAGGGCCCCAGAACGAGAATCTCGACCTCCCGCCCCCGGGGGGTCCGGGCCCGGACCCGGGCCGGAACCACCCGGGAGTCGTTCACCACAAGGCGGTCGTCCGGCTTAAGGATTCCGGGAAGATCGGAGATGCGCGCAAAGGAAAGGGTCCGGTCCGGAGAGGGCCTGCGGGGGACCAGCGCCAGACGGCTCTCCTCCCTGATTTTTGGCGGCAGAAGCCGGATCCGGTCCTCGGGAAGAGGATAGTCGTAGTCGGAGGCGTCTCCGGAGGGGGTCGTCATCGGATCCTACCGGCGAAAAAGAGAAAAGAGGAAGGAGAGGAGAAGGGAGAGGACCACCGAAAGGATGAGCCCCGAAACGAGGGGGAAGGAGAAGACGAAGCCGGGCTTTCTGATCACGATGTCCCCCGGAAGGTGGCCGAAGCGGGAGAGGATCCCCCGGCCTCCCGCGCGCTCGAGAAGGTAGAGGATCCCCGCAGCGAGGAGGAAGACCAGTCCGATCAGGGCCAGCGTCCGGGACAGCATCGGCCTACCCGACTTCGAGCATGCGGTCCAGGGCCTTCCTGGCGCCGGCGATCACCTCCGGGGAGAGGCGGATCTCGGGAGACATGTCCTCCAGGGACCAGAGGATCTTTTCGAGGGAGTTCACCTTCATGTTGGCGCAGTCGCAGCTCGCGCACGCCGGAATGAAGGTCTTGTCGGGATTTTCCCGGGAGAGGCGGTGGATCATCCCCAGCTCGGTCCCCACGATGACCTCCTTCCTGTCGGAGGCCTGGACCTCCCTGGCCATCCGGCTGGTGCTGGCGACCACGTCGGAGCATTCGGCGACCGGAGCCGGACACTCGGGGTGGGCGATCACCAGGGCGTCGGGATGCTTCTTCCGCTCCCGGAAGATGTCGGCGGCCATGATGCGCACATGGGTCGGACAGAACCCGGAGTAGAGGATCAGGGAGCGGCCGGTCTTCCGCCGGACGAATTCTCCCAGATACTGGTCCGGAAGAAAGATCACCTTGAGGTGCGCGGGGATCGACTCGACGATCCGCACCGCGTTGGCCGAGGTGCAGCAGATGTCGGACTCGGCCTTGACCGCGGCGGAGGAGTTCACGTAGGTCACCACAACCGCCCCGGGATGTTCCGCCCGAAGCCGCCGGACCTCTTCGGGGGTGATCATGTCGGACATCGGGCATCCCGCCGCGAGATCCGGGACGAGGACGGTCTTCTCCGGTGAGAGGACCTTGGCCGTCTCGGCCATGAAATGGACCCCGCAGAAGACGATCACGGGATGGGAGGTCGCCGCCGCGTGGCGGGAGAGTTCGAGGGAGTCCCCCACGAAATCCGCCACGTCCTGGACCTCCCCGATCTGGTAATTGTGGGCCAGGATGATGGCGTTATGGCGATTTTTTAGGTCGTTGATCCGGGCCACCAGGTCCAGACCGTCACGCCGGAGGGAGGAAGGGGCAATGAAGGCGCTCACGACAGGACTCCGCGTTCGAGGAGAAGCTCGGCGATCTGGACGGCGTTGGTCGCCGCGCCCTTTCTCAGGTTGTCGCCGCACAGCCAGAGGTTGATCCCGTGGGCCACGGAGGGATCCTTTCTGATCCGGCCGACCAGAACCTCGTCGCGTCCGGCCGCGCTCCGGGGCACCGGATAGAGATCGTGGGCCGGATCGTCGTACACCGCGACTCCCGGCGCGCTCGAGAGCCGCTCCCGGACCGCATCGGGACTCACGGGCGATCTGAAGGCGAGGTTCACCGACTCCGAATGGCCCACCATCACCGGGACCCGGACGCAGGTCGCCGAGACGGGGAGATCGGGGATCTCCAGCATCTTCCGGGTCTCCCGGACCATCTTCTCCTCTTCCTTGGTGGCGCCGTCGGGAAGGAAGGCGTCGATCCGGGGAAGGACATTGAAGGCGATCTGGTAGGGGGCGTAGACCTTCGGAACGACGTTGTCCGCCTCTCCGTTCAGAATCTTCGCCAGCTGTCCGGCCAGCTCGTCCATCGCCTCCCTGCCGGTTCCCGAGACCGACTGGAAGGTGGTCACCACGATCCGTTCGAGCGGGGCGAGCTCAAGGAGGGGCTTGACCGCAACCAGCAGGATGATGGTCGCGCAGTTGGGGTTCGCGATCAGGCAGGGCCCCTTCCGGGTCGGCAGGTGATGCGGGTTCACCTCCGGAACCACGAGCGGGATCTCCGGAACCATCCGGAAGGCCGAGCTGTTGTCCACCACCGAGGTCCCCTGCTCCACCAGCGCCGGAGAGAGGGTCCGGCTGACCTCCGCCCCCGCCGAAAAAAGGGCGAGCGGGATGCCGGCGAGCTGGGAGGGCTTCTCCAGACGCCTGACCGGGAGATTCTTCCCCCGGAAGGTGACCCGTTCCCCCGCCGAGCGCTCCGAGGCGAAGAGGAAAAGCTCGGTCACGGGAAAGTTCCGTTCCTCCAGAATGGCGACCATTTCCCGGCCAACCGCGCCCGTGGCGCCGACGACTGCAACCTTCACTTTGCCGCCGATCCTTTCTCCAGAAGGTCCCAGAAGACCCGCGAAATTTTTTCGCCCATTTCCCGGCATCCCACGACGCGGCTCCCCGGTTCGGCGATGTCCCGCGTGCGGATCCCTTCTCCCAGGACGGTCTCGACCGACTGCTCCAGGGTCCGGGCCAGCCCCGCCTCCCCCAGGGAGTGGTCGAGGAGCATGGCCAGGGAGAGGAACATGGCCGAGGGGTTGGCGATATCCTTGCCGGCGATGTCCGGCGCGCTCCCGTGGATCGGCTCGTAGAGCCCCGTCCTGCCGCCGACGGAGGCCGAGGCGAGCATGCCGATCGAACCGGTCAGCTGGGAGGCTTCGTCGGAGAGGATGTCCCCGAAGATGTTGCCGGTGACGATCACGTCGAACTGGCCGGGATTGCGCACGAGCTGCATGGCGGCGTTGTCCACGTACATGTGGTCGAGGGAGACCTCCGGGAAGTCCCGCCCGACCCGGGTCACGACCTCCCGCCAGAGCACCGAGGACTCCAGGACATTGGCCTTGTCCACCGAGGTGACCTTCCTGCGGCGGTTTCGGGCGACGGTGAAGGCGACCCGGGCGATCCGTTCGATTTCGGGCTCCGAATAGCGCTCGGTGTTGATGCCAACCCGGATCCCGTTCTCGGTCACGATTCCCCGGGGGGCGCCGAAATAGATTCCCCCGGTCAGCTCCCGCACCACCAGAAGATCGAGTCCGGCGATCACCTCGGGCTTCAGGGTCGAGGCGTTCGCGAGCTGGGGGAAAAGGCGGGCGGGACGGAGGTTCGCGAAGGCCCCGAGCTTCTCCCGGATGCCCAGAAGGGCCCGTTCCGGACGGTGCTCGTAGGGAAGCGTGTCGTAGCGCGGACCGCCGACGGCGGCCAGGAGGACCGCATCCGATTCCCGGGCCAGGGAGACCGTCTCCGGCGGGAGCGGATGGCCCGTCTTGTCGTAGGCCGCTCCCCCGATCAGGGCTTCCCGAACCTCGAGGGAGAGGAGCTTCCGGGCGGCCATTTCGGCCAGAAGGCCGGCCACCGGTTTCATGACCTCGGGACCGATCCCGTCCCCGGGAAGAAGCAGCACCTTTCGCGTCTTGCCTGTCGTCACGCTGTGTCCTTTCGTCGTACTGTCAATGGTTGATGGGCCAATCCAAAAGAGGGGTCCCTACAGGACGGGCTGGGAGACGACCCCGGCGCGCCGGTCCCGCTCCTTCTTGCGCTCGAGGCGGTTTAAGGCCTCGAGGTAGGCCCGGGCCGAAGCCACGAGAATGTCCGTGTCGGCACCGTGGCCCGCCGCGACCCGCCCGTCCTCCTCGAGGCGGACCGTCACCTCTCCCAGGGCGTCGCTCCCCCCGGTGATCCCCTTGACGGTGAAGGAGAGAAGGCGGGCGCTGGAACCTGTCAGCTTGGAAAGGGTGCGGTAGATGGCGTCCACGGGGCCGGACCCCAGGCCGGCCATCTGCCGCTCCTCCCCGTCGACGGCGAGGACGATGGTGGCGGTGGGAGGGACCAGGGTCCCGCCGCTCACGGCCAGCCGCTCGAGGCGGAACCGGTCCGCGCCCTGTCCGGACGTCCCTTCGGAAAGGAGAGTCTCGAGGTCCTCGTCGTAGATATCCTTCTTCTGGTCCGCGAGCTTCTTGAACCGGACGAAGGCCTGGGAAAGCTCCTCCTCGGAAAGGCGGTACCCCAGGGTCTCGAGCCGGCTCCGGAAGGCGTGCCGTCCGGAATGCTTGCCAAGGACCAGGGCCCCCTCGGAGAGCCCGACCTGCTCGGGAAGCATGATCTCGTAGGTGCGCTTGTCCTTCAGGAGTCCGTCCTGGTGGATCCCCGATTCGTGGGCGAAGGCGTTGGCCCCGACGATCGCCTTGTTGGGCTGGACCAGCATCCCGGTGATGGTCTGGACCAGGCGCGAGGCCCGGATGAACTCCTCGCTCCGGACCCGGGTATCGAGGCCGAAGGCGGCGCGACGGACCTTGAGGGCCATCACGACCTCCTCCATCGCGGCGTTTCCCGCGCGCTCCCCGATGCCGTTGATGGTGCACTCGATCTGGCGGGCGCCTCCCTCGATGGCCGCCAGGGAATTCGCGACGGCAAGCCCCAGGTCGTTGTGGCAGTGGGCCGAGAAGACCACCTCTCGGGCTCCCGGCACCGTGGCCACGAGAAAGGCCACGAGTTCGCGGAACTCCGAGGGGAGGGCGTATCCGACCGTGTCGGGGATGTTGATCGTCCGGGCTCCGGCGGCGATGGCGACCCCCACCGCCCGGGCCAGGAAGTCCCGGTCGCTTCGGGTGGCGTCTTCGGCCGAAAACTCCACGTCCCCCACCAGCCCGGCCGCCCTTCGGACCGAGCGGTCGATGGTCTCGAGGACCGCCTCGGGGGAGAGGCCCAGCTTCTTCTCCATGTGGAGGGCGGAGGTCGCGATGAAGAGGTGGATCCGGGGTGCGGCGGCGCCCGAAAGAGCCCGGGCGGCGGTCTCCAGATCCTCGGGCCGGCACCGGGAGAGGGCGCAGATGGAGGAGTTCCGGACCTCGGAGGCGATCGCCGCCACCGCCGCGAAGTCGTCGGGAGAGGCGACGGGAAAGCCTGCCTCGATGACATCGACCCCCATCTTTTCAAGCTGGCGGGCGATCTGGAGCTTCTCCTCCTTCTGCATGGAGGCTCCCGGGCTCTGCTCCCCGTCCCGGAGCGTCGTGTCGAAGATGCGGATCATTCCCTGGTCCATGGCTCTCGTTCCTTTCTGTTTGGCCCCGCTCCCCGAGAATTCAGCGGTTCCGGGGGGACCCCGGCCGCCGGAAGCGAATGACCCTGGCCCGGCGCTTCACCGTGCCCCCCATCCATCCCAGAACCGGATCGCCGGGATCCCCCACCGGCTTCCGGACGCCCACCCGGTAAAGAAAATATTCGAAGGGGCCGAGAAGGGCGTAGAGAAGGATTCCCGCGAAAAGGCTCGAGGAGGGGTAGAGGAAGAAGGAGAGGGCGACGATCATCACCGTGACGAAGGTCGGCATCGGTTTCCTGAGGAGATGCACCTCCTTGAAGCTCCGGTACCGGAGCGGGCTCACCATGAGAATCGAAACCGTGTAGGTCGCCAGCAGGAAGAATCCCGAAGGGAAGGAAAAAAAGTGGGACAGGGGCCCGTTCCGGGCGAGTTCGGCGGAGACCAGAACCAGGGCTCCGGCCGGAATGGGAAGCCCGAGGAAATACTTGGAGGAAATCTTGCTGGTCATGACGTTGAAGCGGGCAAGCCGCAGGGCGCCGCAGGCCAGAAAGAGGAAGGCCGCCGCCATACCCAGGCGATGGTAGGCGAAAAGGTCGGAATTGTACACCAGAAGAGCCGGGGCGGCCCCGAAGGAGACGAGGTCGGCCAGGCTGTCGAACTCGACGCCGAAGGCGCTCGTGGCCCGGGCGAGCCGCGCCACCTTGCCGTCGAGGTTGTCGAAGACGGCGGCGATCAGGATGGCCAGGGCGGCCTCCCTGAACCGGTGCTGGAAGCCCGCGAGAATCGAGTAGAAGCCGAAGAAAAGGTTCCCTGCCGTAAAGAGATTGGGAAGGATGTAGATTCCCCGGCCCCGGGGTCGTTCCGGGGCCGGGATGTCGTCACTCCGGTAGGATTCCAAGGATTGTCTCCCCTCCTTTGACCGTCTCACCCAGGCGAACGGACAGGGCCGTCCCGACCGGAAGGTCGAGATCGACGCGGGACCCGAAACGGATGAGACCGAAAAGCGTTCCTGCCGAAAGTGCGTCACCTGCCTCGGCATAGCAGAGAATCCGGCGGGCAATCAGACCCGCCACCTGTACCATTATAACCTTCTCCCCCGACGGGGTGCGAATCTCCACCCGGTTTCGTTCGTTCAGCTCCGAGGCCTTGTCGAAGGAGGCGTTCAGGAAGGCTCCCGGAAAGTAGGTGACACCCGTCACCGTCCCGTCCACGGGAATCCTGTTCAGGTGGACGTTGAAGACGTTCATGAAGATCGACACCCGGACCCGGCCCGAGACCGGATCGGGGCCGGCCACGACGATCTTGCCGTCGGCGGGGGAGAGGACCCGTCCGGGGGGACCCTCCGGAACCCGCCGGGGGGGGTTCCGGAAAAAGTTCACCACGAAGGCCGGCAGAAGAAGGGAGAGCCATCCCAACGGAGCCCACGCCCAGAAGAGCCCCGCCGAAATTCCGGCGGCGATCAGGATGAAGGGAACCCCCTCCCGGGCCACGGGGGTCCGGAAATGATCGGAGCCGACCTTCATCGGCGAACCTGGACGTTCTTCAATTCTTGTTTCGGTCGACGATGCGGGAACTCTTCATCCAGGGCATCATGGACCGGATCTCCTCTCCGACACGCTCGATGGGATGCTCCCGGCCCTGCCGTTCCAGAGCCTGGAAGACCGGCTTTCCGGCCTTGTTCTCGAGGACGAACTCGCGGGCGAAGACGCCGGTTCGGATCTCGTCGAGGATCTTCTTCATCTCGGCGCGGACCGAATCGTTCACGATCCTCCGTCCCCGGGTCAGATCGCCGTACCGGGCGGTGGTGCTGATGGAATACCGCATGTTGGAGATCCCGCCCTCGTAGATCAGGTCCACGATGAGCTTCACCTCGTGGAGACATTCGAAGTAGGCCATCTCCGGCGCATATCCCGCCTCGACCAGGGTCTCGAAGCCGGCGGTGATGAGGGCGGAGAGTCCCCCGCACAGGACGGCCTGTTCCCCGAAGAGATCGGTCTCCGTCTCTTCACGGAAGGAGGTCTCGAAGATCCCCGCCCGGCCTCCGCCGATGGCGCCCGCATAGGCCAGCGCATTCTCCTTGGCCGATCCGGAGGCATCCTGATGGACGGCGACGAGGCAGGGGACTCCCGATCCCTTCTGGTATTCCGAGCGGACGAGGTGTCCTGGGCCCTTGGGGGCGACCAGCATGACGTCGACATCGGCCGGGGGCTGGATCTGGCCGAAATGGATGTTGAAGCCGTGGCCGAAGGCCAGCGTCATGCCCGGGCGAAGGTTCGGGGCGATCTCGTTCTGGTAGACCTCGGCCTGTTTTTCGTCGGGCAGAAGGATCATGACGAAATCGGCCTTCCGGACGGCGTCGGGAACGGAGACCGGGGTGAAGCCGAAACCCTCGGCCTTCTTCTTCGAGCTTCCGGACCGGATGCCGATCGTGACGTCGACTCCGGACTCCTTGAGGTTCAGGGCATGGGCATGGCCCTGGCTCCCGAAACCGATGATGGCCACCTTCCTGGAACGGATCCGCTCGATGTTCGTGTCGGCTTCATAATAGATCGACGATTTCAATGACGACTCCATGGATTCAGGGTTTGTTTGTCCGGTGGGACGGAAAGGGCCGTCAGGCCGGGAGCTCTCCGTCGCTGCGCTGGGGCCGGGACGAGGGTCGGGGCTCCTCCCGGGCGATCGCGATCGCTCCGGAGCGGACGAGCTCCTTGATGCCCAGGGGGCGGAGAAGCCCGATCATGGCCTCGATCTTTTCCTCCTCCCCGGTCACCATCAGGGTGTAGGTGGAGGACGAGATGTCGACGATGTGGGCCCGGAAGATTTCCGCGATGCGGAAGGCCTCCTGGCGATCCTCGGGACGGGTTGTGGTGTTGACCTTGACCATGACCGTCTCCCGGGAGACGAAGGAGGATTCGGAGAGGTCCACCACCTTGATGGTGTCGATCAGCTTGTTGAGCTGCTTGGTGATCTGCTCCACGACCCGGTCGTCGCCCACGGTCACGATGGTCATCTGGGCCACCGAGGGATCGGTTCCCTGCCCCACCGAGAGGCTCTCGATGTTGTAGCCGCGGGCGCTGAAGAGTCCGGCAACCCGGGTGAGGACCCCGAAACGGTTCTCGACCAGGATCTGGATGTGGTGCTTCTTCTGGGAGGATTCGGCGCTCATGCGGTGATCACCGCATCCTTTTCCCTTCGTCCGGATTTGCCCGCCTTCGGCTGCGGGGGCGCTTCGAAGATCATTTCGACGTTGGATCCTCCCGCCGGAACCATGGGAAAGACGTTTTCCTCGGGATCGACCATGAACTCCATCAGGACGGGACCCTTTGTGGACAACCCCTTGAGCAGGACCTCCTCGACCTGGTCGGTCTTCGAGGCGCGGAACCCGGCCACGCCGAAGGCCTCGGCGAGTTTCACGAAGTCGGGACTCTGTCCGATGAAGGAAGAGGAATAGCGGCCTCCGTAGAAGAACTCCTGCCACTGGCGGACCATCCCCAGGTATTTGTTGTTCAGGACGATGATCTTGACGGGGATCTCAAGGGAGGCCACCGTCGCCATCTCCTGGATGTTCATCATGAAGCTGCCCTCTCCGGTGACGGCGAGAACCCGCCTTTTTGGAAAGGCCCTCTGGGCTCCGATGGCCGCGGGAAAGCCGTATCCCATCGTGCCGAGCCCGCCCGAGGTGAGCCAGGTCCGGGGGGTGAGGAACTTGAAGAACTGGGCCGTCCACATCTGGTGCTGACCCACATCGGTCGAGACGATGCAGTCCCCTCCGGTCAGGTCGAAGGCCTTCTCGATCACGAACTGGGGCTTGATCACCTCCGGATCCTTCCGGTAGGTCAGGGGATGCTCCTCCTTCCAGTCCTCGATCTGCCGGTGCCAGGAATCGAGCGGGGTCAGCCCCTCCTCGTCCCGGATCTTCCGGAGATCCTCGAGAAGATCCGAGAGGATCAGGCGGGCGTCGCCCACAATCGGCACATCGACATGAAAATTTTTTCGGATCGAGGTGGGATCGATGTCGATGTGGATGACCTTCGAGTGGGGGGAGAACTCCGCGATCTTTCCCGTCACCCGGTCGTCGAACCGGGCTCCGACGGCGATAAGGAGATCGCAGTGGTGGACGGCCATGTTCGCGGCGTATGTCCCATGCATTCCCAGCATCCCCATGAAGAGGGGATGGGTTCCCGGGAAGGCCCCGAGCCCCATGAGCGTGAGTGTCACGGGAATCCCGGAGAGAGCGACCAGCTCGGCAAGCTCCCCGTGGGAGTCGGAGGCGATGACCCCTCCTCCGACGTAGAGAACGGGTTTTTTGGCCTTGGCCATCAGCTGGGCGGCCTTCCGGATCTGCCAGCGGTTGCCCTGGACGGTCGGGTTGTATCCCCTGAGTGTCAGGGTCTCGGGATAGCGGAACTCTCCCCTGTCGGTGATGACGTCCTTGGGAATGTCCACGAGGACGGGGCCCGGCCGCCCGGAACGGGCGATGTAGAAGGCCTCCTTGACGATTCTCGGAAGCTCGGCGATGTTCCGGACCAGGAAGTTGTGCTTGGTGCAGGAGCGGCTGATCCCGACGATGTCCGCCTCCTGGAAGGCATCGTTTCCGATCATCTTGGTCGGAACCTGGCCGGTGATGACGACCAGGGGGATGGAGTCCATGTGGGCGTCGGCGAGGCCCGTGACGGTGTTGGTGGCGCCGGGGCCGGAGGTGACCAGGACGACGCCGACCTCTCCCGTCGTCCGGGCATATCCTTCTGCGGCGTGAACCGCACCCTGCTCGTGGCGCGTGAGGACGACGGAAAGGGAGGGATCCTTGTAGAGGGCATCGAAAATCGGAAGGACGACGCCTCCCGGATATCCAAAAATCTGGGAGACCTTCTCCTTCTTCATGCACTCGAGGAGCATCTCCGCGCCAGTCATTTTCACCATCTGTGAATCTCCTTGGGGGACCTTTTTTGAGGTTCAAAATTTAATTGTAGGAAATGGAAGGAAACCCGGTCAAGTTTTCCGTCGTAAAAACTGAAGGGGACGGGAAATGGTCTTCAGTCGAAGGGTTTTTCGGAGACGGATAGAAGGGCGAGGAACGAGAACCTCATGAAATCCCGGTCGGCGGTAAGAAGACGGCGAACGCCATGCTCCCGGCACACGGCCGCGATCTGGGCATCGAAGGCGAGGTTTCCCCGGGCATCCCCCGTTGTGAGAAGACCGGAAAAGATTTCAAAGTATCGGCTTCCGGGAGAGAGAATCCTGAGGACGGGACTCCGAAGAAGACCGGTCAGCGATCCGGTCGCTTCCTCGAGTGTGGAGGGAGGATCGAAGATTCTTGGATGGGTTGTGACGCGCACGAACTCGCCCAGACAAAATACGGGAATTCCCCACAGTTGGCTTCCCTCGGAAAGATGGCGAAGCCATTTGAGTGATTCTTCGTGAAGGGGAAGGTCCTGACGATGGGCGTAGATCAGGATATTCGTGTCGACGGCGATCAAGAAGGGCCGTCCATGAGGTCCAAAAGCGATCTTCGGTCGGAGAGGTCGACCCCCGGACGAAGGGCGCCCTTCACAACGATCCACTCCATCTTGAAAGGGGTTGCCCTGTTTTCCGATTCGCGCTTAAAGAATTCCCTCAGAGACTCTTCGATGACTTCCCTCAGTGTCTGCCCCGTTTCGGCCGCCCTTTTTTTCGCTTCTTTCATCAGGGTGTCGTCGATGTCGATCGTTGTTCTCATACATATTACCATACCTTTAATCCATAAATATGTCAAAGATCAATTGATCCTGTTTTTTTATTTTTTTGGTTTTAAAGTCTTTTAGAAACCCCATTAGGAATGTGCCGAAAGATGGGGGAAAGGACCGATTCCTCTTCAGGATCGGATTCTTGATGTTCTTGAAAGATTGTGGAAAGAGAGGTGTAAAATCTCGGGAATTGATTCCTCGAATCTTCTCTGATACGATCAGTCCCACCTCAGATCGGTCCCGTAATCGGCTCTTCCGGATATGAATTAATCGTTAAAATTAGAACATTTATTGATTAAGAACCCGTCTTGTCCGGGAAATTTTTTCTCCCGGATTTTTCATTGTTATTCCACAAGTTTTCCACAGTCTGTTAAAAACTTTTCCCGACCATGTCTTCGGGTCTTCGATCGAGAGATTTTTCATGCAGGATTTATGGCAGGATACCCTGAAATACATCGATGATTCCGAGGGAGCCAGCGTTCTCGAGGGTGTTCGGGACATCTACCGGGAATGCCGCCTCGAACAGGAGGACAACAGGCTGATTCTGGTCGTTCCGAACGGCTTCGTGAGCCGTCTCGTCTCGGGCCGCCACCAGGAATCGATCCTCCGGGCCTGCCGGACCCTGCTCGACCGGGACGACCTGGAATTCTCGATCAGGGTTTCCGAGGAGAAAAAATCGAAGAAATCCCGGGAATCGGGACGCAAGGCGGGACTTCCCATGAAGGAGCCCGAGGTCAAGGCGTCCGAACCGGATTGGGACAACCATCTCATCACCCGGTACCTTTTCGACAACTACGTGGTGGGGGAAAGCAACCGCTTCGCCCATGCGGCCGCCTACCAGGTTTCCGAAAATCCCGGGAAATCCTACAACCCTTTCTATATCTACGGGGGGGTCGGTCTGGGAAAAACCCATCTGGTCAATGCCGTGGGCAACACCATCTTCCGGCGGAGCCCGGAAAAGAAGATCCTCTACCTGACCACCGAATCCTTCCTGAACGAAATGGTGAACGCGATCAAGTTCAACAAGATGAGCGAATTCCGGGAACGCTACCGCTCCATCGACGTCCTGATCGTCGACGACATCCAGTTCCTCTCGAACAAGGAGAGGACCCAGGAAGAGTTCTTCCACACCTTCAACGCCCTCTTCGAGAGCGGGCGGCAGATCATCCTGACCAGCGACTGCGCCCCCAACGAAATCATGACGCTAGAAGAGCGGCTCCGGTCCCGATTCTCGTCCGGGCTGATCGCCGACATCCAGATTCCGGATTTCGAGACGAAGGTCGCGATCCTCACCGAAAAAATGAAGCAGGAGGGGATCAATCTCTCCGAAGATGTGATCTACTTCCTTGCCACCAGCATCAAGTCGAACATTCGGGAGCTCGAGGGCGCGATGATCCGCCTCGGGGCCTACCAGACGCTGATGGGCAAGCCGGTGACGATCGAGGTCACCCGGCGCCTCCTCTCGAACATGATCCAGAACGCCTCCACCCCCCTTCATACCGAGGCGATCCTGAACGAGGTGGCCACCTTCTACAAGGTGTCCCCCAAGGAGATCCGTTCGAAAAAGAGGAACCGGTCCATCGCCATCGCGCGCCAGGTCGCGATCTACCTTCTCCGGGACCTGACCCAGATGTCCTTTCCGGAAATCGGGCGCGAGATGGGCGGCCGGGATCATTCCACCGCGATCTACGCCTTCAAGACGGTGGACGAGAACCGCGATTCCGACGCGATCCTCTCCCGGGACATCGAACTTCTCAGGAGAAAACTCCTGCAATCCCTGTGACGCGAATCCCCCGTTTTGGACCCATGCCATCCAAAGGAGCCGGTTTGTGGAATTTTCTATAGAACAGAGCGTCTTTCTCGAAGGTCTCGAAAAGGTCTCCATCCTCTCCGACCGCAAGAACATCGCCCTTCTTTCCTCCCATATCCTTCTCGACGCCAGGGACAACGAGGTCACACTGGTCTCCTTCGACCAGTCGGCGGGAGGACGTCTGCGCCTTCCCGCCGCCGTTTCGGTTCCCGGCCAGGCGACCGTCCTGGGAAAAAAGCTTTTCCAGATCGTGCGCGAACTCTCTCCCGGGCCGGTCCGCCTCTCGAAGGACCCCTCCGACAGAAAATCCATGACGACCCTGGAGAAGGACAGCGCCCTCTTTCACCTGAAGGGGATCGATCCCCGGGATTTCGCCGCCTTTCCGGAAATCGCCCCCGAGTATTCCTTCGGGATTCCTCTCCGGGATCTCCTGCGGCTCCTCCATCGGACCCTTCCTTTCGTCGAGGACGAGGAGAAGGACTACATGAACGGGGTTCTCTTCCAGCGTGAGCGCGAGGCGGGAGGACGGACTACCCTCAATGTGGTGGGGACGGACGGAAGCGGACTCCATCACGGTCAGATCCCGCTGGGCGAGGAGGGCGGGATCGACCTGGGAGAACAGGGCCAGAAGCGCTTTCTGGTCAAGCGGCGGCACATCGCCGATTTCGTCCGCCTCCTCGAGACCGACGCGAAGGAGGAAAATCTCACCGTCGAGGTCTCGGTGAATCCCCGGTACGCCCTCTTCCAGTGGCTCGGATTCTACTTCTTCGTCCGGCTCCTCGACCTGCGGTATCCCAACTACCGGGACGTCTTTCCCGAGGAGAACAGCGTGACCATCGACATGTCCCGGGAGGCCTTCGCCTCCATGCTGAAGCGGGCCTCCCTGATATCCGACCGGAACCTCGAAATCGAGATGCTCTGGAACGAGCGGTCGGTGACGGTCAAGTCCCAGAACCTCGACATCGGGGACTCCCGGGAAGAGTCTCCCGCGATCGTGAACGGACCGGGAAGCTCCTTCTTCTTCAGCCTCGAGTCCCTGTCCAAGCTTCTCGGGGTCGTCGGCGGCGTCACCCTCCGGATGCAGGCCATCATCAACGAGGACCCGGAGGAGCACAACCGCGTTCCGGTCATCTGGAGCTCTCTGGAAGAACCCCAGTCCCGGTATGTTATCATGCCTCTGGGAGCCGAAAGCTGAGGAAGCCCCCGGGCGAGTTCCCGTCCGGACCTTGTTCCGTGAATCCCCATCCCCTGAAAGGAAGCGTGCACCCTTGAATTCATCGGCCGAGCCAGTCTATGGAGAACAGCAGATCCGGGTCCTCGAAGGTCTCGAGGCGGTACGGGTCCGTCCCGGCATGTATATCGGAAGCACCGGGATCGACGGGCTTCACCACCTGGTCTACGAACTCGTCGACAACAGCGTCGACGAATCGCTTGCCGGCTTCTGCTCGGAGATCAACGTCATTCTTCACGCCGACCGGTCGGTCACCGTCCGGGACAACGGCCGGGGAATCCCGACGGGGACGCATCCCGAGCAGAACCGCTCCGCCGCCGAGGTTGTCCTGACCGTCCTTCACGCCGGAGGAAAATTCGACAACAATACCTACAAGGTTTCCGGCGGACTCCATGGCGTCGGCGTCTCGGTCGTCAATGCCCTTTCCGAGACCCTGTTTCTCGACATCGACCAGAAGGGCCAGCATTTCCGCCAGGTGTACCACAAGGGGACTCCCGAATCTCCGCTCGCCGTCACCGGTCCCTCGGACCGGACCGGGACCGCCATCCGCTTCTATCCCGACCTCACCATCATGGAAACCGACCAGTTCTCCTACGATGTGCTGGCCCACCGCTTCCGGGAGCTCTCCTTCCTGAACCCCACCCTGACGATCACCCTGGCCGAGGAGGAGACCCTCCGGGAGTCGGTCTTCCACGACGAGGGAGGCATCCGTTCTTTCCTGTCCTTCGTGAACGAGAACAAGCGGGTCCTCCACGAACCCCTCTTTTTCCGGAAGGTCCTCGAGAACGGGGCGACCTTCGAGGTCTCCTTCCAGTACCAGGACACCACCGACGCCGAGACCCTCCTCTCCTACGTGAACAACATCCCGACCCGGGAGGGCGGCTCCCACGTCCGGGGATTCCGGTCGGCGCTCACGAAGGTGGTCAACCGCTTCATCCGGGAGAAGAACCTGAACAAGGGGGAGGAGGTCAGGGGCGAGGACATCCGGGAGGGACTCTCCGCCATCGTGAGCATCAAGATTCCGAATCCCCAGTTCGAGGGGCAGACCAAGGCGAAGCTCGGGTCGAGCTGGGTGGCGGGGGCGATGGAGACCTTCCTGTCGGAGTCTCTCGAAGACGCCTTCGAAAAACAGGGAGCGGTGGCCCGGGCGATCGCCGACAAGGCGATCCTGTCGGCCCAGGCCCGGGAGGCGGCGCGCAAGGCCCGGGAGCTGACCAAGCGCAAGAACGTCCTCGAGGGCTCGAACCTTCCCGGAAAACTGGCCGACTGCCAGGAGAACGATCCGGCCCGGTCCGAGCTCTACATCGTGGAGGGGGATTCGGCCGGCGGCTCGGCCAAGCAGGGCCGCGACCGCCGATTCCAGGCGATCCTTCCCCTCAAGGGAAAGATCCTGAATGTGGAGAAGACCAAGGGGGTGGAGAAGTTCATCACCCACGACGAGGTCCGGGCCCTGATCACCGCCGTCGGGTGCGGTCTGGGGGACGAGGATTTTTCCCTCAAGAACCTCCGGTACCACAAGATCATCATCATGACCGACGCCGACGTGGACGGCGCCCACATCCGGACCCTCCTCCTCACCTTCTTCTTCCGCCACATGAACCGCCTGATCGACGGAAGCTACGTCTACATCGCCCAGCCCCCGCTCTACAAGGTCGTCTACCAGAAGCAGGAGCGCTACCTCCTGAACGACCAGGCCCTGGAGGCCTTCGTCCTCGAGAAGGCCGTGGAGCGGGTCTCCTTTGCCAACGGGATAGACGGTCCCTGGATCGACGGAGAGGAGGCGGTCCGCCGCCTCCTGGTTCTCTCCCGCTACGAGCAGGAGGTCCGCTACTGGGGAAACCGGGTCGGCCACGCCGCTCTCCTGCGGCTCTTCGGTCTCTATCCCGGCCTGTCGGGCGAGGTGCTCCATCGGGAGGAGGAGGCCCGGGGCTTCATCGATTTCTGCCGGAGCCGCTATGCCGAGACGACGGGGGGCGGTGCGCTATCCGGCCGGGCCGAGCCGGTTCCGCACGCCGAGAACCCGCTCTACCGCCTCGTCTTCGAAACGCGCCAGCTGGGTTACGAGTCGACCCTCGTCCTCGATCCGTCCCTTTTCGGGGGGATGGTCGGAGGATCCCGGTCGCTGCGGAGCCTGAAGGCGGAATCCCTTCAGGGACCCTACCGGGTCCGCCAGAAGGAGTCGGGGGAGGAGGCGGTCTACGACATGCCGGACCGGGCCCTGGAGGCGATCACCGGCCCGATCCGTTCGAAGATCGCCCTCCAGCGGTACAAGGGGCTGGGCGAGATGAACCCCGAGCAGCTCTGGGAGACGACGATGGATCCGGCCAAGAGGACGCTTCTCAAGGTCTCCATTCCGGACTACATCGAGGCCGACCGCATCTTCACCATCCTGATGGGAGACCAGGTCGCTCCCCGACGCGAGTTCATCGAACAGAACGCCCTCGACGTCTCCAACCTCGATATCTGACAGCCGGAGGTCCTTTTTGGAACAGCATCCCATTGAAACGACGGTCTCCATCGACGAGGAAATCCGGACCGCCTATCTGAACTATTCCATGAGCGTCATCGTCGGAAGAGCCCTTCCCGATGCCCGGGACGGCCTGAAGCCGGTCCAGCGCCGGGTCCTCTACGCCATGCACGAGATGGGCGTCCGGCCCGGGACCGCCTACCGGAAATCGGCCCGCATCGTCGGCGACGTCATCGGAAAATACCATCCCCACGGCGACACCGCCGTCTACGACACGGCGGTCCGCCTCGTCCAGCCCTTCACCCTCCGGTATCCCCTGATCGACGGCCAGGGGAACTTCGGATCGGTGGACGGGGACGCCCCCGCCGCCATGCGTTACACGGAAATCCGCCTCACGCGCCTCGCCGAGGAGATGATGGCCGAGCTCGACGAGGAGACGGTGGACTGGGCCCCGAACTACGACGAGTCCATGGAGGAGCCGCGGGTCCTTCCGGCCTCCCTCCCCCTGCTTCTCCTGAACGGCTCGGCCGGAATCGCGGTCGGCATGGCCACCAACATCCCGCCACACAACCTGACCGAGGTCCTGACCGCCCTTCTGCACCTCATCGACCATCCGGAGGCCACCAACGACGATCTCATGTCCTTCGTCACGGGTCCGGATTTTCCGACGGGGGGGATCATTCTCGGCCGCTCCGGCATCGAGTCCGCCTATCGCACCGGCCGGGGATCGATCGTGATGCGGGGGGTGGTCGACGTGGAGGACAGCACCCGGAGCGACCGGCAGTCCCTGGTCGTGCGCGAGATCCCCTACCTGGTGAACAAGGCCCGCCTGATCGAAAAGATCGCCGAGCTGGTGCGCGAGAAAAAGCTCGAGCACATCTCCGACATCCGGGACGAGTCGGACCGGGACGGGATGCGCATCGTGATCGACCTCAAGCGGGAGGCCATCCCCCGCATCATCATGAACCAGCTCTTCCTCCTGACTCCGCTCCAGAGCTCCTTCGGGTACAACGCCGTCTCGATCGTCAACGGCCGTCCCGAAACCCTCTCGCTGGCCGAATCCCTCCGGACCTTCCTCCATTTCCGGCAGGACGTCGTGACCCGACGGACCCTCTTCCGGCTCCGGAAGGCCCGGGAACGCTTCCACATTCTCGAAGGGCTCCGGCGGGCGATCGACCTGATCGACGAGATCATCAGCCTGATCCGGGCCTCGGGCTCCCCCGAGGAGGCCCGGAACGGTCTCGTCTCGAACTTCCAGTTTTCCGCGATCCAGGCACAGGCGATCCTCGATCTGCGCCTCCAGAGGCTCACGGGCCTCGAGCGGGAGAAGATCGAAGCCGAATACCGGGAGGTGGCCGCCCTCATCGCCTCCCTCGAACTGATCCTCTCTTCCCGCCAGAACCTTCTCGAGGTGATCCGGACAGAGACCCGGAGCCTTCTTGAGCGTTTCGGGGACGAGCGCCGGACCCGGATCGTTCCGGACGAGGGGGAGCTGACCCCCGAAGCCCTGATTCCCGACGATCCCTTTCTCGTCACTCTCTCCTACGAGGGGTACATCAAGCGGATGCCGGACGCGGTGCTTCCCACCCAGCGCCGCGGTGGAAAGGGCCGGATCGGCGTCACCCTCAAGGAGGACGACTGCCTGATCGCCACCCTTACCGCCCACGCCCACGACACCCTCCTCTTCTTCACCGACCTGGGCAAGGTCTACCGGCTCAAGACCTACGAGCTTCCGGAGGCCCAGCGGACCGCCCGGGGAAAACACCTGCTCTCCCTGCTCTCCCTCTCTCCCGACGAAAGGGTGGCGGCGATCCTTCCGGTCCGCTCCTTCGACGGGGAGAATCTCCTGCTCTTCGGTACCTCCCGCGGATTCTTCAAGAGGACGAAGCTCTCCGAATACGCCAATATCCGTCAGGGGGGTCTCATCGCCACCGTCCTGGAGGAGGGGGACCGTCTCGCCCGGGTTCTGGTGGCCCATCCCGACCGCCGGATCGTGGTGGCGACCCGGAACGGCATGTCGATCCGGTTCGACTGCCAGGAGGTCCGGGTCACCGGCCGGGCGACCCGGGGAGTCCGGGCGATCCGCCTGGGGCCGGACGATTCGGTGGTCAGCTTCGAGGAGGTGGCGGAGAGCGACTTCCTTCTCGTCACCACCGAACTGGGATACGGCAAGCGGGTGGACAGCAACGTCTTCCGTCTCCAGAAGAGGGGAGGAAAGGGCGTCCGCATCGCGAAGGTCACGCCGAAGACCGGGCCGGTCGTCGCGATCCTCAAGGTGACCGAACGGGACGACATCGCCGTGGTGACCAATACCGGACGGGTGATCCGGATCCCCTCCGACCAGGTCCGGATGACCGGCCGGATGGCCCAGGGGGTTCGCCTGGTCAATCTGTCGGACACGCCCGGAGAGACGATCGTCTGCGCCGCCGCGAATCCCAAGCGGGAGCCGACCCCTCTCGAGACCTACATGGAAAGGGAACCGGGGGATTAGCGCCAAGCCTTCGGCCGTTCTTCTGGCCTTGTTTCTCCTGATTCCTCCCCTTGCGGGATGCTCGAAATCCCAGTCCCGGATCGTCTACCACGAGGGGATGAAGGCGCTCGGGGACTTCCGGATCGCCGAGGCGGAGGCGGACTTCCGGAAGGCGATCCGCATCGCCCCCCGCTCCGGGATCGCCGGTCTGTCCTACTATCGGCTGGGGGAGATCGAGGACCGCTTCGAAAACCGTCCGGACCGGGCGGGAGAGGACTACATCCGGGCCCTCGAGAATCTCTCCGACCGGGAGATCCGGCAGAAGGCCTCCTATTACCTCGCCCGCGATCTGGTGAGCCAGGGACGTCTCGGAAACGCCCTCTCCGTTCTCGGCAAGCTCCTCGAGGCTTCTCCGGACCGGAAGATTCTCCTCGAGGCCACCGCCCTCTCCGCCAGCGTGCTCGAACGGGAGGAGCACTACCGGAAGGCGCTCGAACTCTACCGGACCCTCCATGAAAAGGCGGGGCAGGAGCCGATCGGCCGCCATGCCTTCCTCAAGGTGGGCCTCCTCGAGGGAAACACGGGGGATCTTCCGGATGCGGCCCGGGACCTGAAGGAGTTTCTCCGGGAGTTCCCCCATGGCCCTTCGGCGGCGATCGCCGAGTTCAATCTGGCGCGGGATCTCTCGGCCCTGGGCCACGACCGCCAGGCCCTGGCCCTTTTGTCGGACGTCATGGGGCGCTACCCCGATCCCGACGAGGTGAACGCCCAGATCGCGGCGGTCCGGAAGAAGATGAAGGAGGCGGAGAGCCGCCGAGAGGAGACCGCGACCCCTCCTCCGGCGCCTCCGAAGAAATGATGCGCATCAGCGAAACCTTTTTTTCCATCCAGGGGGAGTCGACCTTCGCCGGGTGGCCCTGTTTCTTCATCCGCACCACCGGATGCCCCCTGCGGTGCCGGTGGTGCGACACCGAATACGCCTTCACCGGGGGAACGGACCGGACGGTGGAGTCCCTGATCGCGGAGGCGGAACGGGCCCCGACCGGACTGGTCGAGATCACGGGAGGCGAGCCCTTCGTGGCGCCCGAACTCCCGGTCCTGGTCCGGGGTCTTCTGGAGGGGGGAAAGACCGTCCTGATCGAAACCTCGGGGGCCTTTCCCGTGCCGGCTGGCCTTGACCGGAGATGCCGTATTATCATGGATGTCAAGCCGCCGGGGTCGGCGATGGCCCACACGATGCGTCCGGAGATCTTCCGCGATCTCCGGACGGGCGACGAGGTGAAGGCGGTGCTGGCCGGGCGGGAGGACTTCGTCTGGGCGATGGACTTTCTGGACCGGGCGGGACTGGTCGAGGGCATTCCCGTGACCGTCTCGCCGGTCTTCGGGGAATGTTCCCCGGAGGATCTGGCCCGGTGGGTGCTCGAATCCGGACGGAATCTCCGGGTCCAGGTCCAGCTGCACAAGATCCTGTTCGATCCGGCAAGGAGGGGTGTCTAGGTGGAGCAGAAGGCCGGAGGACGCGGTGTGGTCCTCGTCAGCGGAGGAATGGACAGCGCGGTGACGGCGGCGCTGGCGCGGGAGGAGTGCGATTTCCTGGGATTCCTGCACGTCCGGTACGGGGGACGGACCCAGGAGCGGGAGGAGCGCGCCTTTCGGGCCCTGGCGGCCCACCTGTCTCCGGAGCGCACCCTCGTGACCGACTGTCCCTCTCTTCGGGATATCGGAGGCTCCGCCCTGACCGACCGGGAACTCGAGATTCCCGAGGGGGCCCTCGACCGGGAGGGGATCCCGGTCACCTATGTCCCCTTCCGGAACGCCCACTTCCTGTCGGTGGCCGTCTCCTGGGCCGAGGTCCTCTCCTGCGACCGGATCTACATCGGCGCGGTGGAGGAGGACAGCTCGGGATACCCGGACTGCCGCCGGATCTTCTACGACGCCTTCGAAGAGGCGGCGCGGCTGGGTACCGCGACCGCGGGGTCTTCCCTGTCCATCCGGACTCCGGTGATCCGGATGGACAAGGGCCGGATCGTGCGGGAGGGGCTCCGACTGGGGGTTCCCTTCGCCCTGACCTGGTCCTGCTACCGCGACGGCGCCAGGGCCTGCGGGCGCTGCGACAGCTGTCTTCTCCGGCTTCGGGGCTTTGCCCGGGCCGGCGCGACAGATCCCCTCGAATACGAAAACGGTCCCGCAGGGACCGCCTGATCGCCATCGAACCCTCCGGGCATGATCCCGGAAGATACGGAACGGAAAGGACGCTCCATGACGAAAATCGATCTTCTGACCACCGATCCCCTCAAGAAAAAAACATCGGCCCTCATTCTGGGCCTCTTCGAGGATGAGAAGACCCCCTCTCCGCTCGTCAAGGCCGCCGACCTGGCCCTCGGGGGGGAGATCGCACGCATGCGCAAAAACGGAGAGCTCCGGGGCAAGGCGGGGGAGACGACCCTCCTTCCGACCTACGGACGTCTCCCCGCCCGATATCTCCTCCTCGCGGGGCTCGGAAAGGCCGAAAGCCTCACCTCCGAATCCCTCAGGAAGGCCTCGGGATCGGCCGCCTCCCTTCTGCGGAGCCGGAACCTTCCGGATGCCGTCACCGCCCTCGCTCTGGGAAGCGCCGATCCGGCCGCCGACACCGAGGCGGTCGTGGAGGGAACCCTTCTCTCGCTCTATCGGTTCGAGAACTACAAGAGCGAGAAGGCTCCGGAGGGGCCCTATCTTCTGAAATCCCTTTCAGTGGCCACGGACAGGAAGAGCGAAAAGGCCGCCGAAACCGGCCGGATCTGGGGAGAGACCGTCTCCCGCAACACCATTCTGGCCCGCGATCTCGGCAACCACCCCGCCAACGTGGCCACCCCGACCATGATCGCAAAGACCGCGGAGGACGAGGCCCGGAAGCGGGGAATTACCGTCCTGGCCTACGATCGGGAAAAACTTGAGCGCATGGGTCTGAACGCCCTGGTGGGGGTGGCCAAGGGTTCGGACGAGCCGGCCCGGCTGATCGTGCTCGAATACCGTCCGGAAAAGCCGGTGAACGACCGTCCGTTCCTCCTGGTCGGAAAGACCCTGACCTTCGACAGCGGGGGGATTTCTTTAAAGCCCGCCGACAAGATGGAGCTCATGAAAGGAGACATGAGCGGCGGGGCCGCCGTCCTGGGGACGATTCTCTCCGTGGCCGACCTTGGTCTTCCCGTCCATGTGGTGGCGGTGATGCCCGCCACCGAGAATATGCCTTCCGGCCGGGCGAACAAGCCGGGGGATGTCGTGACGGCCTACAACGGCAAGACCATCGAGATCATCAACACCGATGCGGAAGGACGGCTCATCCTGGCCGACGCGCTCTCCTTCGGGATCCGCACCTACCATCCCGCCCTCGTGATCGATGTGGCGACGCTGACCGGCGCGGTCGTGGTCGCCCTGGGGGGACAGGCCCTCGGGATCCTGGGAAACAACGAGGAGCTGATCGAGCGGACCCGGAAGATGGGCGAGGAGACCGGAGAGCGGGGCTGGCCCCTTCCCCTCTTCGAGGAGTATTTCGAGCAGATCAAGTCCGACGTCGCCGACATCCGGAACACGGGCTCCAAGGGCGGGGCCGGCACAATCACAGGGGCGGCTTTCCTTCATCATTTCGTGGACGAAACCCCCTGGGTCCATCTCGACATCGCCGGCACGGCCTGGGTGGATTCGAGCGAGCCTTACAAGCCCAAGGGCAACGTGGGGATGGGGGTCCGTCTCATGACCCACCTTTTGAAGGATCTGGCGGAGCATCCCCTGGCCGGCTCTTCGAAGGCGAAGGCTGCGGGAGCGCGGAAGGCGCGCCGGGCCTAGCCCCGCGCCCGGACGTCCATGGCGACGAAGAAGAAAGAGGAAAAGGAGTCGGGGGAGGCATCCCGAGCTCGGGCGGTCGCGACCAACCGCAAGGCGCTATTCCGCTATGAGATCCTCGAGAAGGTCGAGGCCGGGCTTGTTCTTCTGGGGACCGAGGTGAAGGCGCTCCGGGAAGGGCAGGTCAATCTGGCCGACGCCTTCGTGCGGTTCGAGGGGGAGCAGGCCTATCTCTACCAGATGCACATCGGGCCCTACCGGGGAGGAAACCGGGAAAATCACGAGCCCTTCCGGGTGAGAAAGCTTCTCCTTCACAAGAAGGAGATCTTGCGCCTTTACGGGCTCACGCTCCAGAAGGGCTTGACGGTTGTTCCCCTTGGGATATACTGTAATGACAGAAAGCGATACAAGGTCACACTGGCTCTCGTGAAAGGAAAAAGTCAGGTTGACAAGCGGGAGACTATCAAACGTCGTGAAGCCGACCGCGAAATTTCACGGGTGTTCCGATCCAATCAGAAGTTTTCGAAGCGGGACACCTGACTTATCTCATGGGGGCGACCTGGATTCGACGGGGACAGGAAAGCCCAGATTGCATGCCGAGGTACCTGGAGCCTCGTAAATCACCTAGGACAATCCAAATGCCAACGAACCTATGGCACTCGCAGCTTAACCTAAAAAACTAAGACTGCGCGCCGGAGAAGCAGCGCCAACCTGACTTCCGAGGCGTCGACGATGTTGGCTGGCTGAGAGGGTCCGTCCCTGCCCGATCGGCGAGACCTGAGGGACTCGCGGATTTTCCGGTGTGCCTTTTCCCCGGGAATCTGCTAAAACCAAATAAAGGCTAAGCATGTAGTAATCTGGCGTGGACCGTTTTCGGACGCGGGTTCAATTCCCGCCGCCTCCACCATCTTGTTTTCCAAAGCCATCCAAGAAAGTTGAGTTGGGAACCATAAAATGTCGCAAACGACATTTTATGGTTCTTTTTCTTGCGACACGTTATCGTTCCGACAATTTATCCTTCCCAGAATTTATCATCACCATGTTTACGATTGTTCCCGGACAGCCTGTCAGCGAAAGCCTTAGAAGTTCAGCAGGGAAGGAGCTTCCGATGGGTCAATACTTCTACTCGTTTCGGGAGGTGCCGTTTAACGACATCGAGGAAGGAGTTCGAGTCAAGACCGTCGACATTCCCAATGTCGAACTTCGGTACATGGAATTCGCTCCGGGAACCACGATTCCAATACATACCCATTCCGAAACGGTCGTTACCATGATCCTCGAAGGAAAAATGGAATTTACTGTGGGTGTGGAAATAAAACAGGTCTCACAAGGGGATTTTTTTGTTGTCCCTGCCAATACGGAACACTGCGGCTTTACCCAAGAAGAGAGGGTCATAGCAGTCTCTTGGTCTTCCAAAATAAAGTCTTAATGTTCCCATCGGGGATGGTTGAAACCCTTCACTTTTAGGCAAAGCAAAATTCGTTCAATACTTTTTCGTCAAGATCCTATTTAAAATACGGAGGAATACCATGGATGCATTGAAAGAGAAAATAGTCAACGATCTTAAAAACAAAGTTGAAGAAAACATCGGAAAAAATATCGGTTCTTCATTACGTCTCGAACTCGAGGATGATTTTCTGGTCAATGATGTTATGGATCATGGACAAATACAAAGAAATCCATCCACACAAATTAAAAGTAATATACTTGAAAAGCTCAAAGAGCCTCTTCTAGAAAAACCTTCCTAAATAAATCAGGGTCTTATCTGGTTCTGAATCCAGAGTGATTAAAAGCATTTAAATTTTTCCGCTCTTTTTTAGGATATTTATCCGAATAAGCAATAGAATGAAGCGCCCTCAACTTTTAATCTCAGCTTCCCACAAAATTCGTCCCTGATCCCGTCTCAATTTTGCTTTCCTGATTATCTTCTCTCCGATTTTCCCTAAACTTGGATAGATGCCTAGTTTTTCTAATCCTTTTATGGTCATGAAAAGTTCCTCCATGAACACAGATTCCCGCATATCAAATGATAAAGCAAGAAAATTTTTCCTTCTTTCCGAAACCTCCCTCGCCAGATCGGGACAATAAAGCCAGGCGTATCTTGTCGGCACTCCGATCTCTTTAGTTATCGTTGCGATCGAAGGGGGAGGGTCGCGTTCCAACCCCGTCCGGAGGGCTTTCCTGAGAGCCGTTTCACAGTTTTTGTAGGAGTTTCCGGATTTTGTCTTTTTCATCGGAACCCACTCGACCGCCTCCTTCGTTTGGAAATTGATGTTTTCCGGAAATTTTCCAGTGAGAATCGAAGTTAGGGGGATTCCCGTGGCGAAGGAGATCCGGACGAGCTCCTGAAAAGAAGGAACGACCTTCCCGGAGCGCCAGGCGGAAACGGCCCCCTTCTTTTTTCCGATTTTTCTGGCGAAGACGGTGAGGTTGCCCCCGGAAGAGAGCTCGATGGTGGTCCTGATCCCTTTTGCGAGAGACTCCGGAGCGATCTTTCTGTCGAGAGAAGGAAGATCCGCCAAGAGCTTCCCGACGATTTCTGCGGAGCGGGCGAGCGCCTCCGCCCCGCCTTCGGGCCGACCTTCGAGAGGTTCGTATTCCCCTCCGAGCCAGCGCCGACAGACGGCGCAGCATCCGACTCTCCTGTTGGCCGAAAAGTACGGGACCTTGTTTTTGCAGTAAGGACAGATCTCGCTCAGGAGTGTTTCGTGCTTCGGGCAGGACCTCACGAGCAGGATGGACCACAGGAGGGGTTCGTGTGGGCCTTCATCCCGGGAGATGCTTTCTTCGAGGCACTGGGGGCACCAGGCGGTGTTTTTTCTCAACAAATGCCGGGGAGTCGAGACCGGGTTCAAGGGGAGAAGGTTCGTCCCTATGAGAGGAACGATCCCTTCCGTCAGTCGAACGAGGGCTTCGAGCCAATCCTTGGCCACTTTCCCCACCCCGTTGACGAGATGTCCGCTCGACGAGAGGTAGCGGAGACCCTTGCCGTGGTCTTCGATCCCGATTTCGGGAACGAGAACCCATCGAATCAGGGTCGCCACGCCGAGGGAATGGGCCTCCGCCAGCCGGCAGACGTAGCTGGACAAACTCTCCGCCTGGGGGGTGCCGATCTCCAAAGGACGGAGAGGAAACAACTTCGGACGCTTCACGCCTCATCCTCCGGCGGCGATTTCCGCCTCGAACTCGCGGAGTCCGGGGATCATGCCGACCTTGTCTCTCGTGGGGTTTCTCTCTCCGGGCTTCCTTCTTCCGACTTTTTTCCCGGAGCTTTCCGAAAGAGCCGGGAGCGACGGGAGCCGTTGCCCGATCGACAAGCGTTCGGGAGATCCCCCTCCCAAAAATTCCTTCATGATCTCGTGTCCGCTCTCGACCTCTTTGAGGGCCTGGTCCACGAGAAGCTTCGAGTTCAGGTTTTTCATCAAGGACTCTTCGGTGACCCTGGAATCGCCCGCGGCGAGGGAGCGCGTCACGGCTCTGTCCAGGACTTTTTTGAGGAGGCCGACGCATCCGACGCTGTTTTCCATGAGAAGGGACAGGTAAGGGGTCAGGGTGTTCTCTTTTTCGGGAAAGGGAAGGAAGGACTCGAACGTGCAAAGGATGCCGAAGAAAGCTTCCTGGTCGGATTCGTCCGAGGGATCGTAGCGGTCGAAGTTGACGATCTCGCTCCGGCTGCTGAGCTGGGCCGTCTGGCCGATGAGAGGATAGACGTCGAACGAGCCGCCCAGGATGATCTTCGCCCGGCTCCTGTTGGCGATGGACTTCAAAAAGTCCGCCTGGTGGCGCAACCTCTTCCCCGACCCCAGATGAAGCAGGTTCGCCGCCTCGTCGAGGCACATAAACTCCACCTTCTTTTGGTGGAGGAAGTTTTCCAGAGTCCTTCTCAGGGCGTGTTCGGTGGGCCGCCCCGACAGCCCCGGCGGTTTTCCGGAAAAGGTGCCCTCA
>JAKBXW010000015.1 GCA_021840555.1 Nitrospirota bacterium | reverse complement strand
GCAAAGAGCTCGCCCACCAGGGACGAGGCTTCGGACTGGGGAGTGATGGGATAAGCCACGGAAAAATCCACGCTGGCACGTCTGATGGCCTCGCGAATGACCTCCGATCCAGTCAGGAAGGAAGGCGTCCGGGGGGAAAGGAAAAAAATTTCGTTGGGATCCGTGATCATCTGGCCCTTCTTGTTTCGTTGGCCAATCTGGGGAACTCGGGAATTCGTTTCAGTCGCCATCTCTCTGCTCCTTATGTAAAATTTCTATACGAAAAGGACCGACTCTCTTCAAGAAAAATGAATTTGGGGACGGCCCCCTCCGGGAGGCCCGGTTGATCCATTGAACATATCCGCAAGGAGACCTGGCATCCAATGTTTCATTCCAGGTCCGCGAAACTTTTGTGGCCTGAAAATTTTGAAAACCGGACACATCTCCCCGGACCCTCCGAAAACCGAGAGAGCGCGAAGTTCCTGTCATGGTCTGGCTAGGACCGGAATAAATCCAGCATCACTGGAAATGACCGGAAAAGGGGAAACGGTCCGTCAATTCTAAAGGTCGCCGCACTCTAAAGTCAAGGTCATTCTCGAGAATTGCTGGAAACCCTGCTTTCCCTTCTTCTTTTCATTGACCCATTCCCGGTCAGAGAAAGGCCAGTCCCTGAACATAGCGGGACTCGTCAAAGGAATCGCTTTTCCGCACAGACTCGAAATACAGCTTTCCGTACCACCCCATCAACGCATGAAGTGCTTCATGCTCGCTCTCCCCTCTCTCCACGAGATGGAGATAGGCTTTCTTGACCTCGGCCGGAATTCCCTGCCGGATCTGGCGCCCGACGATCAGGTGCAGGGCGACATGAACAAAAGGATTGACCGTTTTCCCATTGACATCGAGAGGACGGGCAGGATCCTTTCCGGGATCGTTCCAGATCCCCGAAAACTCGGGGTGCATGTCAAGAATTTCAACAATGTCCCTCTCCTCCCCGGAAAGGTCTCCCTCCCGGGCGATCAAACGGATATGATCGAGTAGATCTGCATCAAAAAGCATGTTCTGCCCTCTTTGGCTCCGCTGTTCCGATCATGGGGTTTCCGTCACATGGATTCTGCGACCCCTTGACCCCATTCCGTAGACGTTCACGACTTTTTTCCCCTGGCGCAGATGGTAGGTTTCCCATGCGGGCGAGACTCCATTGAGCGAAGCGGTCGGATCCTCGCCCGCCGCCTTGAAATAGTCAGGATAGGTCAGCCCCGCGTCCCAGACATCTTCCAGAAGACATGCCGTCACAAAACCTTCGCCAGCAAGAGTAACCCCTTTCAATATTTCCTGGATTTTTTCAGGGTCGTTTATTTCGACAGGATCCATTCTTCCTTCCCCTTTCACCTTACTCAAACCTTTTTTCCCGTGTCACCATCCACTCCGAAATGTTCCTTGAGAAAGGCGTAGGCGTCGAGAATTTCCCTCATCCGCCCTTCCTGGCTCCTGTCACCCGAACGCATGTCCGGATGCATTTCCTTCAGGAGAGAGCGGACTTTTTTCCGGATCTCATCCCAAACAGCGGACTCGGGAATGCCCAAGGTGCGACAGGCCGCCTTCAGCCGCTCGTTCCGCCGGATCTCAGGATTTTGCCCCCCCTCTCCCGTTCCCATCCGGAAAAACTTCTCCCAGGGAAAGGCCGTCCTTTTTCTGCGGGGTCTGTTTCTGAGAAGACTGTCCATCTCTTCAAAACGGTCTTCCAGAAACTCCGCCTTTCGGGCGATCTTGGCCAGGCCGGTACGCGACGACTCCCGGAGAAGCTCTTCCAGCAATCCGGAAAACAGCCTGTCAAGCTCGGCGAACCGTTCCTCCATCTCGCCAAAGCCACCCACAGCCCAGTCCATTTCAAGGGAGCGCTCGAGAGAAAACCAGGCAGATTCCTGGCAACGACAGGCCATCCGTTCTATGTGACCCACCAATTCCCGCCTTATTTCTCCGGGGGGCTTCTCCAATCCCGCGCTCCCTCTCCATTGAAGGTTCTGTAAAAATTATGGGAAGGTTCTATTTTAAGTCCAATATTCCGGATGTTCAAATCGATTCCGAAAATATGTTTGCATTAAAACTAAGGTCGTGAAATAATGCACGGGACAGCTCGCTCAAAATGCGCAACACAGGAAGGCGCCTTCGAATAAACATCCACAACCTCAACCCTTAAGGAGTTTCCATGATCGAAACCACCCGCCTCCAAAGATCCGGCCTGATCGGAAAGACCTCCGCGCTACTCTTTCTCCTTTTCCTTTTGCATAACGGTGTTTCCAACGCATTGGCTGCCTCTTACAAAATTGGGAACGGGGATCCCTCCGGCCTTTACAATATTGACCCCGACCATACCTCGGTGACCTTTACCGTGGGACACGCAGGGGTGGCGACAGCCGTCGGCCGCTTCGATACCATCACCGGACATTACCGGCTCGACCCCGGAAAAACGGACGTAAAAATCGAGATCGCCACGAAAAGCATCGATACCAACCATCCCATGCGCGACAAGGATTTGAGAGGGCCTGATTTTCTGGACGCCAAAACCTTTCCCGTGATTCGTTTCGTCGGCACCCGCTTTAAAAAGACCGGGAAAAAATCGGGTCTTCTGACAGGAAAGCTCACCCTTCACGGCAAGACCAGGACCATCACCTTCAAGCTTCACGAAGTCGGAGCCGCCGATGTCTCCGCACTCCCGAAACCCTGGGGCGGATATCTGACCGGATACGACCTCGAAGGATCCCTCCGGAGAAGCGATTTCGGTATCACGACCTACCCTGGCATGATCGGAGACAAGGTTCACCTTTACATCAGCGTCGAAGGCATCAGGGAAAAACGCTAACAGCGTGGAGAGGGGGCCAAAAGCCCCCCCTCCTTTCTTCGGCTCTCTCCCCTTCCATTTCAGAATCCGCATGGAGATCTGACCCATGGAAACGCTCTCGATCACCCCGGCCGTGGCGTTGATGTACCCAGCGGCCTTTCCTTTCATTGTCGTACTGCTGCTTCTTCCGTCCCTGCGATTTCTTCCTACCAAGTGGCAGCCACGAACCCTTCTGATCCCGGATCTCATCGTTCTCCTGGGGATCATTCTCCCCTTCGCCCTGTTCGATCCGGAGTCAATCAGGCATTTTTTTGACCCGAATCGACCAATGGACTGGATTCCCTTGCTCACACTCGCCACATTCTTCGTCAGAAACATCGTTCCACCCGCCTCTCGCCTCCTGGCCGAGTCAGGGGCCATGCTGGCCGGACTCCTTCTCCTGACGCTTCCGCTCCTTCGACAGGAAAGCCTGACCCAGGGAGCCCTTTCCCTTTCCCTGACCTTCGCAGCCTGGCTCGCAATCCGTTTCAGTTACCCTGTCGACCGGATCAGGGGACTCGATCCCGTCTCACTGCTTCCTCTTTTTCTGACATCCGCGTCCCTCGCGGCGCTTTCCCCCCTCTCGGGAAGCCTTCTCCTCGGACAGCTGGCGGGCGGACTCTCGGCCGTTTTCCTGGCCATGTGTCTTGCCGCTCCCCTCGGGACCCGCGCCTCCGGAATCGAACCCGGCTGGATGCTCGGAGCCCTTCTCGTCATCGGGCTCAGATACGTGGATATCTCGGCGGATGTGATCGGCTTCCTGGCGCTTTCCCTTTTTATCGGGGGTGTGGCCGGACGCCTGTTGTCGTTGAGGGGAAGAACTGGAACGGGGAAAAGGGTCCTTATCGTGACGGGATTGTCGCTCCTTCCGCTGGCAGCGGGCATCTTCGAAGCATTGAAGGATCTGAAAAACCAGGGAGGTGGTTACTGAAGGGGATTCGAAGGCAGGTCAATCCGGATCCTGAGGCATCGCTTGTCGGGGATGGAGGTCAGCCACCGCCCCTCAAACCGAAAAAAAAGCCGATGGCCGCGCCGACCGCGGAGGCGGCCGCCGCGATGATCCAAAGCCTTTTCCAGTCTCCGACCATAGTCGCATCCCTCTTCGACAGGATCCCCAATAGACTGCCACCCCGTGTCGGGAGACATCAGAGAAAAAGGAGCAGACGGGTGGAAACCCATCGATGCCGGACAGATCCGCCCGAAGCTGCTCCCTGCTTTTCGATCCCGGCGTCAAGCGATCCAGGCCGGGATTTCTACCAGGTCCAGTTTTCCTTTTTCTTGTGATAGGAATAGGAATATAAACCTATCAGCGCTCCCGTGATCGTCGAAAGAACCATGATCCAGTAGATCCAGACATAGGACTCTCTCCAGGTCTCGAACCGATGTGCCCCGAACCATTCCTGGAGACAAAAGCCCACCACCGATCCGGACCCGACCGCAGAAAAGGCCGCGTTCAGCCAATAACCGACAATCCCTTTTCCACCCATCGCCAACTCACCTCCTTTGGGTCTGAAAATTCAGATTCCGGCATCTCGGGTGACGACGCAAAAAGGATACCACTCTCCAGTCGATCCGCAACCCAAGTCTGTCAACAATATTTGACAGGAACCCATGAGCCCCCCCGATTTTTTGTATCACATCGGAAACATAGGAGGCGAACGCCCCTCTCCCTCCCGGAAGTTTCGCACAGAATACCGGACGTATTTCCAAACGGACCGAAAATATGATAATCTTCAGAGTCTTCGTCGTCCTGTCCGGGATGGGCAGTCACGAAGACTCTCACCCTCACATCCGGGAGCGTCCGTTTGAACTCTGAAGAAGGTTTCAAAAAAGCCTGCGGTATCTTTCCCGGTGGCGTCAGCAGCCCGGTCCGGGCCTACAAGGCCGTAGGAGGCCATCCCCCCGTCATCCGACAAGGCAAAGGTCCCATCATTACCGACATCGACGGCAAGGACTACATCGATTTCGTCCTTTCCTTCGGCCCCCTCATTCTGGGACACGCCGACCCGGACGTGCTTGCGGCCATTGGGGAGACCGCCTCGAAGGGACTTTCTTTCGGAGGGCTGTCCGAAACGGAGATCCAGCTGGGGGAGGTTTTGACCCGGGCCGTTCCCGGCCTCGACCGCATCCGGTTCGTCAATTCGGGGACAGAGGCCGCCATGTCGGCCCTCAGACTCGCCAGGGCCTTTACGGGCCGAAACAGGATCGTCAAATTCGCCGGCGGCTACCATGGACATTCCGATGCCCTTCTCGTCAAGGCAGGATCCGGGGGGGCGACCTTCGGGATTCCGACCAGCGCCGGGGTCCCGGAAGCCGTCATCCGGGATACCGTCGTCCTTCCCTACAACGATACCCAGGCGCTCCGGGACTTCTTCAAGCGTGAGGGAAAGACGGTAGCTGCCCTTATTCTCGAGCCCGTCGCCGGGAACATGGGTGTGGTGCCTCCCGACGAGGAGTTCCTTCTGGCGGCCAGGGATGTGACGGATGAAAACGGAGCCCTCCTCATCGCGGACGAGATCATCACCGGATTCCGCCTGACCTATGGAGGAGCCCAGGTCCTTTTCGGGATGGAACCCGACCTCACCCTTCTGGGCAAGATCATCGGGGGAGGAATGCCGGTAGGAGCCTACGGAGGACGGGAGGACATCATGAAGATGGTCGCCCCCGAGGGTCCGGTCTACCAGGCGGGGACACTCTCCGGTAACCCGGTGGCCATGGCGGCAGGTCTCGCGACCCTTACGAAGCTCAGGACTCCGGCCCTCTATTCGCTCCTCGAGGAGAAAAGCCGGATCCTTTCCGAAGGCATCCTTGCGACAGCCCGCCACCTTGGTCTTCCACTCCAGCTGAACCGAATGGGTTCGATGATGACTCTCTTCTTCTCGTCCCATCCGGTGACCGATCTCGAAAGCGCGGAACGATCCGACATCCGGCTTTTTTCGATCTTTCACCAGGAGGCCAGGCGCGAGGGGCTTCTTCTCCCTCCCTCCCAGTTCGAAGCCCTCTTCCTGTCGACCTGTCACGACGACAGGATCGTGGGCGAGGCTCTCGAGCGTTTCAAGAGGGCCCTGGAAAAAACCCGGGCGCAGGCCTAACACTCCAACAATCGCTACGGAGCCGTTTCCCATGGACAATGCCGCCCTCTCCTCCAGAATCGAATCGATCTTCCGGGACAGCATCCGCACGAAGGAAGACTTTCTGAGGGACTCCCTTCCCCTGATCGAAAAGGCGACCCATATGATGGTCGATACCTTCCGGAAGGGGGGAAAGCTTCTCATCTTCGGGAACGGGGGCTCCTCCACCGACGCTTCCCACATCGCCGGAGAGCTCGTCAGCCGCTTTTACATCAACCGGAAGGGACTGCCCGCCATTGCGCTGGGAACGGGTCTGGCCACGCTGACCAGCATCGGAAACGATTACGGGTACGAACACATCTTCTCCCGGGAGGTCGAAGCCTACGGGCGGCCGGGGGATCTCGCCATCGGAATCAGCACGAGCGGGAACTCCAAGAATGTTCTGCTCGCCCTGGAAAAAGCCAGGGAGACAGGCCTTGCGACCATCGGATTCGGAGGGGGAACCGGAGGACGGATGAAGGATCTTGTCGAGCTGGCCTTCATTGTTCCCTCCCCGCTGACTCCGCGCATCCAGGAAACCCACATCACCCTGGGCCACGTCCTGTGCGAGATGGTCGAAGAAATCCTGTTTCCCCGCACCTCCTGACCTCCGGACCCAGACCGTCGATGCCTTCCCGCGTTCCGTTTTCCTCGACCTCTTCGAAGATTCTCGATCCGGAATCCCTGATTCCCGTCCTGGACCGCCACAGGTCCGGAGGGGAGCGGATCGTCTTCACCAACGGATGCTTCGACCTGATCCATGCCGGACACGTGGAGGTCCTCGAAAAGGCCCGGAACCTGGGGGACATCCTCGTCGTCGCCCTCAACACCGACCGTTCGGTGGCGACCATCAAGGGACCCCGGCGCCCCATCGTTCCCCAGGACTACCGGGCCCGAGTCATGGCCTCCCTTTCCTGCGTCTCCTATGTCACATTCTTTGACGCCGACACGCCGGAAGAGCTGATCCGGCGGATTCTTCCGGATGTCCTCGTCAAGGGAGGAGACTGGAGTCCGGACAGGATCGTTGGGAGCGACCTGGTCCTCGGTCGGGGCGGGGAGGTTCGCTCCATCCCTTTGGTTCCGGATTCTTCAACCACCGGACTGATCGAACGGATCATCGGCCGGTATTCCGAAAACCGTGGCTGACGAGCAGGCATCCTCTCCCTTTCGAAGCACCCTCGAGGCTCTCCGGACCCGGATTCCTTCCACGCTGACAACGCTCTCCTCGGGACGGATCGAGGGAGTAGACCGGGAAGCCTTTCCCTTTCTGCCGGCCCTTCTGAGGGAGGCGGGTCGCAAGGAAATCTTCTGGGTTCTCACCGCCACACCCGAGCGGGCCCTCAGGCTTTATGAAGAAATCCGCACGGCCGCCACCCTCCTTGACCGCCCATTCGAAGGACTTCTCTTCCCGGAGGAAGAGACTCTCCCCTACGAACGGGAAAGTCCGGCCGATTTCATTCGCGCGGAGCGCATCCATGCCCTGGACCGGATCGCCGGCCCGAATCCCCCCGATTTTATTGTCTCCCCCGTAGCCGCCGTCCTCCGAAAAACCCTTTCCCCAGCGCTTCTCCATAACAAGAAACGTCTTCTCTCAGTCGGTCAGGAGGAGGATCCCCAATCTGTCATTGACACGCTCCTCTCCTACGGATACGTGCGGGTTTCCCAGGTCACCGCCCCCGGAGAATTCTCCGTCCGGGGAGCCCTGATCGACCTCTACTCGACGGATCGCAGACAACCGGTGAGACTCGAGTGGGACGATCTCGAAATCCGCTCAATCCGCCTCTTCGATCCCGGGACACAGCGTTCGGTGGGGTCCGTGACCTCGGTCGACCTTCTCCCCAGCCATGAATGGCTCGCGCCCGGATCCGAAAGAAGGCAATCCCCCGAAGAGGAGCAATGGCTCCTCAAAAACGCCCTTCCCCCCTTCCCTCCCGGGATAGAACGTTATTTTCCAACCTTCTTCCCCCAGGCCTGTTCCCCAATTTTTTCGCGGGAAGACATCCTGCTCCTCGTCGACGACTGGGCTCCCATTCTCTCAAGGACCCAGGACTGGAAAACAAGAATCGAGGAGGGATGGAACAACCTGTCCGAACCGGAACGAAAATGGATTCCTCCACCGGACAAGGCTTTCCTGACGCTCTTCGATCGGGAGGACTGGGAAAGGGCCCGTCCCTGCCTCTCTCTTTCCGCCCTTTCGGCGGATCCCGATTCCCGGCTCCTCATTACGGCCGGATCCCGCATCGACAGGAACCGATCCTGGCTTCCAGAACTCGAAGAGCTCTCCTGCACGATGAAGATCGTCGTTTTCTGCCGCACCCGGGGACAGCGGGACCGGATGAAGGATGTCTTCGAAGCGGGAGGACTCTCCTTTATGACAACCTTCGGGGAGATCCCGGCTGAAAAGGGCCGACAACCCCTCTCCCTTCTTCTGGGGGACCTCGAGGAGGGGTTCGAGGTCGTCCGGGACAATCTCCTTGTCCTTTCGGATACCTGGCTGTTCCGCAAGACCGTCTCGAGACCGCCCTTCCGCTCTTTTTCCACGCGGACCCAGGCCTATCGCCGGGATCGCCCCGTCTTCGCCGAGGGAGACTTCGTGGTTCACCTCCACCAGGGTATCGGTCGCTACCGGGGCCTTCGTGAGGTGACGGTGGGAAGCTCATCCGGGGAGTTTTGCGTGATCGAATATCAGGGCGGGGACCGCTTCTACGTCGCGGTTGACCAGATGGACCAGGTTCTGCCCTACCAGGGTCCGGAAGGAATCGAGCCCCGTCTCGACCGCCTCGGCGGAAAGTCCTGGACCGCCACCCGGGCGCGCGTCAAAAAACAGATCGAAAAGATTTCCGCGGAGCTCGTCGAGCTCTATGCCCGCAGAAAGACGGCGCAGGGATTCTCCTTCTCCCCGGAATCGCTCATGACCCGGGAGTTCGACCAGGCCTTTCCGTACGATCTGACGCCCGACCAGGAGGAGGCGGTCCACGCCGTCATGCAGGATATGGAGTCGGACACACCGATGGACCGCCTGATCCTGGGAGATGTGGGATTCGGAAAAACGGAAGTGGCCATGCGGGCCGCCTTTCGCTCCGTCGCCGACGGCAAGCAGGTGGCCGTTCTGGTTCCCACCACTCTTTTGGCCCTCCAGCACCACGAAACCTTCCGGAACCGGTTTGCGGGATTTCCCGTCCGGATCGAGAGCCTCTCCCGGATGCTTTCGGCCTCCGAACAGAGGGGAGTCCGCGAGCGTCTCTCGCGGGGAGAAACCGACATCGTCGTGGGAACGACGGCCCTTCTGTCTTCCTCCGTCACCTTTCGGGATCTCGGCCTCCTGATCATCGACGAAGAGCAGCGCTTCGGTGTCCGACAGAAAGAACGGCTGACGGAACGCTTTCCGCATGTCGACCGACTGACCCTGTCTGCGACCCCCATTCCCCGGACGCTCCAGATGGCGATGTCGGGGCTCAAGGGGATCAGCTTCATCATGACCCCCCCTCCCGGCCGAAAATCCATCCGGACATTCATCATCCGCTTCGATCGCGAACGAATCCGGGAGGCTATCGACCGGGAGCTGGCCCGGGAGGGGCAGGTCTTTTTCATCCACAACCGGGTGGCCTCCCTCGGACGATGGGCGCGCTACCTGGCCGCCCTTTTTCCGGAGGCCAATGTTTCCTTCGCCCACGGTCAGATGGAGGAAAGGGAGATCGAGTCCGTCATGTCCCGATTCATTCGGCGGGAGAGCCGCATTCTCGTCTCGACCACCATCGTGGAGGCGGGGCTGGACATCCCTTCGGCCAACACCATTCTCGTCAACAGGGCCGACCTGTTCGGAATCGCCGAACTCTACCAGCTGCGGGGACGAGTGGGACGGGGGGGACAGCAGGCCTATGCCTACTTCATCACGGGAGCTGAAGACAGCCTGAACGACCTGGCCAAGAAAAGACTTCACACCCTCCAGGAACATTCGGGCCTGGGCTCGGGATATCAGATCGCCATGAGAGACCTTGAAATCCGGGGCGCCGGAAGCCTCCTCGGACACCAGCAGACCGGGCAGGTGGCCATGGTCGGAATCGATCTCTACCTTGAAATGGTCGAGGAGGCCATCGGCCGCCTGACAGAGCTCCCCGACACCCCCCCGAAACTCGAACCGGCCCGCGTCGAATGGAAGATCGAAGCCCGGATCCCGGAAGACTACCTCGACCATCCCTCCGAAAGAATTGACTTTTACCGGCGCCTCGCTCATGCTGACACTCTTGAGGCCATCGACCGGCTGGAAGATGAGCTCGGCGACAGGTTCGGCCCTCTTCCGCGCCCAACGCGCACCCTTTTCGCGGGTGCCAGGATCCGGGTCCTCGCGACGAATGCCGGTTTTGCGGAGGTTTCCCTGCGGGAGAGGGAAGCCGTCCTGAAAGAGCGCGTCGGAATCTTTTCCCGGGACCGTCTGTCCAGGGCCATGGATCTCTTTGGAGACCGGGTATCCTTCCAGGCTGACGGGTCCTGGAAAATCGTCCGGACGCTTCCCGGGCTTCTGATCGAAGACCTGAAATGCTTTCTGCACCATCCGGACTCCGAGTCCGACCCTAAGTGACAATCGATCCCGGAGGATCCATCCGATCCTCCCCAAATCTTAAGGAGTCCTTCTTGAAACAGACATCAAACGCCGGACAAGCTGCCCCCAGGGCCCTCACGAATCCAGGACCGGATCTCCGGACAGGGATCTTACTCGCCCTTGGGCTCTCCCTCCTGGCCGCGTGCCATAAAACCTCCGGATCGGGCATCATCGCGACCGTAGGAGAGCAGCAGATCTCCCGGGAAGAGCTCGTCCGCACCATTTCGGCCATGAAGCTTCCCTCAAAGGTTCCGGCCTCGGTCCCGAGCGACGTCCTGAATCGACTGATCGACCGGGCCCTGATCAACCAGGAGGCCGAGCGGGAAGGACTTGCGAACGATCCCTCGATAAGCCGCAAAATCCGGAAAAGCCGGGAACGGATTCTCCGCCAGGCGCTCCTGGACAAAAAAGTCGACTCCCAGGTCCATGTCACCGATGCGGACGTCAAATCCTACTACGACCAGCACAAGAGCGAGATCAGGCAGCCGGGGTACGTCGTGGTCCGCCAGCTGATTCTTCCCGACACCAAGACCGCCCAATCGGTCGGGCAATCCCTGAAAAGGCGGCACGGATTCTCGAAGGCCATCGCCCGCTACAAGGGCGGACCCGTCGGAAAGATTTTCGAGGGGACGGTTCCTCCCCAGTTCACCAAGTACTTTTTCAACCTCCCTTCGGGATCGGTGACCGGTCCCCTGCCCCTGAAAGACGGCGTCCATTTTTTCAAGATCGACAAGGTCCAGCCCGGGAGGCTTCTCTCCTTTGACGAGGCCAAAAGCGGAATCTCCCAGTTTCTCACCTCCCAGCAGAAACAGGAGCGCTACCAGGCCTTTCTGAACTCCCTCCGGGCAAAAACGAAGATTTCGATCGACCAGAAGAGTCTGGGAGAGGTGATGGGAGCGACGACACCCGCTTCGACCGGAGCAGCCTCCGGGACCAGATGATCTTCCGACGCTTCCGCCACGCCCTTATCCCGGGGCTGATTCTCCTGGCGCTCCCCGCCTGCCACCGGAATCCTTCAACTCCCGAGGGGGTGGTGGCGACTCTTTCGGGAGAACCCGTTTCGTCGGAAGACCTTCGGGAAACGGCGCGCTTCATCGGGCTCGAGGCCCTGGCCTCGCGCCCCCTGGATTCCTGGTCTTCCTCCCAGGCGGACATCGTCCTTCGGGAAACGGTTTACGACCGTCTTCTGGAGAGAAAAGGAAAGGAAATCGGGGTGGAGGTTTCCCCAGAGGAAGTGGCGGCGGAAAGGAAGCGTCTGGTGGAAACGGGCGCCCCGTCCCCCGCCCGTTCTCCCTACAGCCCCCCGGACTCCTTCATCCGTCGCAAACTCATGCTGGAGAAAACTTCCCGGAAGGTGGCCCCCGCTCCCGAGGTGACCCTTCGGGAACTCAGGGACGACTACAAGCGCCATCTGGCCCACTACACCATTCCGGAGCGGGCGGAGGCAAAAGACATCGTCGTCCGTTCGGAAGACGAGGGGAGGGCGATTCTCGCCGCTCTCGCCGCGGGGAGCTCATTTTCCGCGCTCGCGAAGGTCAAGTCGCTTTCTCCTGAAGGGAAAGAGGGAGGAGACCTTCCCCCCTTCGCAATGGGGGAGATGCCCGCCCCCTTCAACCGGGTCTTCTCGATGAAACCCGGAGAGGTGAGCCCTCTGATTCCCTCTCCCTACGGCTATCACATCCTGAAGCTGGTCAGAATGATTCCGGCCCATGTCCGGCGATTTTCTTCCGTCAAGGCCTCGATACGCAAGAAGATCGTCCGACGCCTCCGGAGAAAAATGCTCGCAGACTGGTTTTCTAAGGAAATGCGCCGGCAACCCCTGGTGATTCGTCCACGCTACAGGGCACTCCTTTCTCTCAAGGAACCCTGACCTTCGCCTTCCCCGTAGGAATGCCCCCGACAATCATGTACAATTGAGGAATAATTCTCTTTTAAACGCTAGCTTGAGGATTCCCTTGACCCAGATCCCCCCGACTTCTGACCGCTTCCCCCTTGGCAGACTCCTTCCCATCGCCCTTTCCCTGCTCCTTCTCCTCATTTCCGGAGTGAAAGAGGCTCTGGCTACCGAAGGGATCCTGATAGACAGCGTCATGGCTGTCGTCAACCACCACGCCATCACAAAGAACGAGATCGACCGGGAGCTCAAGCCCACCTTCGAAAAGCTCCACGCCGCCTATCAGGGAAAAGCCTACCGCCAGCTGATCGCCTCCCTCGAATACAACGTCATGATGAAAAAGATCAATGAAAGGCTCGAGCTCGAGGAGGCCGACCGGATCGGGCTTTCCGTGACCGATGACGACGTGGACCACGCCATCAACGACATCATGCAAAAGAACAACATCACGGCAAAATGGCAGCTCGAAAACGCCCTCGCCTCCCAGGGTCTGACCTTCCGACAATACCGCCACAAGCTCAAGAAACAGCTGATCGTGATGAAGCTCGTCAACCAGGAGGTCCGGTCGACGGTGGTCATCAGCCCGGACGAGGTTCGCGACTACTTTCTCAAGCACCGCGACAAATATCGGCTTCCCGCCCACGTCGCCCTGGCCGACATCTTCCTTTCCATTCCGGAAGGGGCAACGCCCGCCCAGGTCGCCGACATCGAAAAGAAGGGCCAGCACATTCTCCGCCAGATCGGACGAGGAGACGACTTCGAGATGCTCGCGGGCTCCGAATCCCAGGGGCCGAACGCCGAATCTGGAGGGCTTTTGGGGGACCTGACCAAGGATCAGCTTCTTCCCGAGCTCATCGGTCCGGCTTTTTCCCTGCCGATCGGCCAGACCAGCGGCCTGATCCGGACATCCCGGGGATTCTACATCATCAAGGTCCTGAAGAGGGAGGACCAGCCCTACCAGAAATTCGACGACATCAAACAGACCATCCTGAACAAACTGACGAAGAAAACCACGGAAAGACGGATACGCCTCTGGCTTGAAAAACTCCGGGCCCACTCCTATGTGGCCATCTATGCGAAACGGAACAACGGAACCGGAGTCACACCGGGGGACATTCTTCCCCGATAGCCTCAGGATCGGACACCCCGGAACCTGAAAGAAATCCTTCTACCAGCTCGGCGACCGCCGGGATGCCTTCTCCGGTCCGGGCGCTGACGGGAAAGAGCCCCAGGATTCCGTCCGCATTCTCCTCTTCGATCCAGCGTTTCCAACCCCGGATGGGAGCCGTCCGTCCATTTCCCGAGAGGGTGTCGAGCTTTGTCAGGACCAGCGCAACCGGAAGTCCTCGGGAAAGAAACCATCGGGCCGCCTCCTGGTCGGCGGGCAGAAGGTCCCGGCGGATATCGACGCAAAGCAGGATGGCCATCAGGTCCTCCCGGGACTCGACCAGGGCGGTGGAGACATCCTGGGAGATTTGCCGCGTCCCCTGGCTCCGGTTCATATATCCATAGCCGGGGAAATCGAGAAAGTACCCTCCCGACTGGATCCTGTAAAGGTTTGGATAGGTGGTGGCACCCGGGCGCTTTCCCGTGCGGGCCAGCCGGTGGGCTCCCGCCAGCCGGTTGATGAGGGACGACTTTCCGACGTTCGAGCGTCCCGCAAGCCCGATGATCCCGGGTCCGCCGGGAGGCGGCATCTGGGAGGGGCGGGCAACCGAAAGGAGAAAGATGGACGACAGATCCGGAAGGCCGCCTCTTCTTTCGATGGGTTTCATGTGCGGAACCTCTCTCGATGGAATTGATGGTTCGCTGATTTCCCTTGAACAGGGTGAAATCAGACTTCTGGCCTTCGAAGAATCCCCCTTCGGGCCTGCCTTCAGGCGGGAGATGAAAGCCTGGACTTCAGGCAGGGATCGCCTCGATGATCCCTCCAGGTTCATGCCGGACATGGCCAACATTCTCTCCCGAATGGAAATCAGGCTCGGGAAAATCCTTCTCGAAAAAGCCGGCCTTTCCCCAGGGCATCTTTGCAGTATCGGAACTCATGGCGTCACCCTCCGCCACCATCCGGTCCCCCATCGCCTGAGCTTCCTTTCCGGGGCTCCCGAGGCGGGGGGAGTTTCCTTCCAGCTTTCCGACCCCTTTCCCCTGGCCCGGGCCTTCGGTGTTCCGGTCGTCTCCCAGTTCCGGGGGGCGGATGTCGCCGCCGGGGGATGCGGAGCACCGCTTGCTCCCGTCTTTCACCGGGCCGTCTTCACCGCCGGCCTGGACCGGGCCTTCCTGAACATCGGCGGGATCGCCAACATCACCTTCCTTCCAGCCCTGGGGAGCTCCGTTCCGGTGACGGCCTTCGACACCGGGCCGGGAAACATGCTGCTCGACCTTGCCATCCTTACTCTTACAGACGGGCAGGAACCGTTCGACCGAAATGGAGAACGGGCCAGACGGGGAAGGGTGATCCGGCCTCTTCTGGATTCCCTGCTTGCCGATCCCTATTTTTTCAGGTCACCCCCCAAGTCGACGGGCCGCGAGGAATGGGGAGAGGACCGGCTGGCCGGGATCATGGCCGCCGCCCGGTCGGGCGGATTCGATCCTCGAGACCGGATCGACGATCTTCTGGCAACCCTGACCGAACTGACCGCGGAGGGAATCAGGAGAGGCCTCGGATTTCTGGCCTCTTCCCCCCGGCTCCTCATTGCGGGAGGAGGGGGAGTCCGGAACCGCTTCCTGATGGAGCGGATCGAAATCCTGACGGGACTCCCGATCCGCCAGTCCGGCGATTTCGGACTCCCTTCCCAGGCGATCGAGTCGGCGGCCTTCGCCTATCTGGCCCTTCTGACCCTTTCCGGAGTTCCCGGTGCCATCGCAAGCGTGACCGGGGCCCTGGAGGAGACCGTTCTCGGGCAGATCACCCCTCCTCCGACCGGTCTTTCGTCCGACCTGATCCGAAATGTTCGAGAGCGCGCCTGTATCCATCTTCCGTCCCCAGATCGACCCAAAAGGCCCGGGTAAAGCTCACCCGGAGCCTCCGCCTTTCCGTCCGCATGCGGCGATAAAGATCGATGATCGAGGGAGTGCCTTCGAGGTCGATCCCCTCAAAAACACAAGGACGGACGAAGTGGATCCCGAGAAAGACCCCGGAACGGGTTCCGGCAGGCCGCTCCTCCCCCCGGAACCAGAGGTCTCCGGATGGCTCCCGTCCGATTCTTCCCCTTTCGGTCCCGGGACCCCGGGGAGAAAGCACCAGATGGACATCGGAGCCCTCCGCCATCGCCCGATGGAGAAGCCGCAACGGCCTGAGGTCGGTCAGGATGTCCGCATTGACCACCACCAGCCAGTCGAACCCCCGGAACCACTGCCGGGCCTTCAGGATCCCCCCGCCGGTCCCAAGGATCCGCTCCTCTTCGGAGAGGACCAGCTCCATTCCGCCGGGGACCAGGCCGGGCAGAGCCGTCCGCATCACCTCCCTCCGGTAATGGGTATTGATGATGACGCGCGACGCCCCGCATTTCTCGAGGAAAGAAAGCGGCCAGCAAATGGCGGGGCGACCGGACACGGGAACCAGGGGCTTCGGAAGATCGGGAAAAAGGGCACGAATCCGGGTCCCGAGCCCTGCGGCCAGGACGAATCCGCAGACCTTCACATCGTCTTCTTCGCGGTAGGGTTCCGGAGAAAGGGACGGACTTCTTCATAGACCGAAGTCAGCGCAGGGAGGGTCCGGGCAAGCCGCTCGAGGTTTTTGTGCGTGCCCGAAACCGAGCCGAGAAAAGAGGGGTTGCCCTTGACGTCGGCAATATAGAAAAAGCGCCCGCAGGCTTTGAGGTTTCTCTGGAATCCGTGTCGGAAAAGAAGTTCCGAAGCCTCTTCCCTGGAGAGGTCGGCGGGCAGAACCCCCCCTGCGATCGCCCGCGCAAGGTAGAGATCAAGCCAGCCCCTGATTTCGTCCATGGAGAGGGAACGGTAAGGGTCGAACAGAAAGGAGGCCAGGTCGTAGAAGGGCGAACCCAGAAGAAGGTCCTGGAAATCGATCAGCGCGAGACGTCCGTCCTCCCGGACCATGATGTTGCGGGAGTGGTAGTCCCTGTGGACAAGCACCGGAGAAGTCTCCCGCGCAAGAAACGCCGACTCCCGGTCAAAGAGATCCCGGATCCGGGAAAGGGCGGGATCGGGAGCTCCGGCAAGTCCGTATTCGACGAAATGCTCGAACTCCCAGCGGATCAGCTCCCGGCTGAAGGTCCGGCCGGAAAGCCAGGGAATGCCTTTTTTCCAGGGAACCTTCTGGAGCGCGACGAGAAGGGACAGCGTTCTTTCCGTCAGGGACTTCGTCTCCCCGGGACTTTGGGAAAGGCGGCCGGCCAGGGTGTGCTCTCCCAGATCCTCCTGGAGGACAAGCTCCCCGCTCTCGCGAACATGATAGAGCTCCGGAACGGGAATCCCATTCGCCGCAAGAAACCGGGCGATCAGGATAAAGGGGTCTCCCGGGGGATCCTCCGCGGCTTTTGAGACGGCCTCCTCGGATTTCTTGAAGCCCTCTCCCGCGTTTTTCTGCATGAGAACCGCCGTGGAGGGAACCCCTTCGGAGAATTTCACGCGAAAATACCTCCGGTTGGAGGCGTCTCCCGCCAGGGGCTCACGATCGAAACCACCCGGCTGGCCGGTCTTTCCCAGCCATTCTCCGACAAAGGCCTTCCAGTCTCCGTCCATTCGCATTCCTTTTCCGTTTGATTAGAAATGTCAATGCCTTTCCCGGATCCGACCCGCTACAATAGATATCGTACATGGCCACGCTCAGGGTTCCAACACCCACTCCCTTTCCGAAGGATTCCGCATGGAGAACAATACGACCTCCCGCCTCCTCCCGCTTCTTCCCGGGATATCCCTCTCCGTCGGCCTGGCCCTTTTGGCCTATGGGGGAAGTCTCCTGTCCAAGCACCTTACCGGGAGCATGGTTGCGGGCCCCATTCTTCTGGCGATCCTCCTGGGCGTCCTCGTCCGCAACCTTCTACCCGTCCATGGCCGTTTCGAGCCCGGGATCCATTTTTCCTTCCGCCGACTTCTGCGCCTCGGCGTCATCGGCCTGGGCTTCGACTTTTCCGCCCATGAGATTCTCTCCGTCGGACTCCGTGGACTGCTCCTCGACCTCCTGGTCATCGCGTTCGTTTACGGGGCGGCGGTCTACATCGGCCGACGCCGGGGTCTTCCGGACAGCCTCTCCCTCCTTCTTGGGACGGGAACGGCCATCTGCGGGGCCTCCGCCATCGTGGCCGCAAATTCCGTGATCCGGGCCCGGGACGAGGAGGTCGCCTTTTCTGTCGCCACCGTCACGATTTTCGGAACCCTCTCAATGTTTCTCTTTCCGCTGGCAAACCGCCTCCTTCATTTGCCCGACCCGGTCTACGGAGCCTGGGCCGGGTCCTCCATCCACGAAATCGGCCAGGTGATCGGGGCGACCCTTCCCTATTCCCACGAATCCCTTCGGACCGGGACCGTTCTCAAGCTCACCCGGGTCGCCCTCCTCCTCCCGGTCGTCCTCCTGCTGGAGGCCATGATTATCCTGAAGTCCCGCAAGGGAGAGCGGGGCCAGGGATCCCATGCGCAGCACTTCCCCTGGTTCGTGGCCGCATTCGCCGGCGTGGTCCTCATGAACTTCATGGTCGCCATTCCCGCTTCTCTTCTGTCATTATTGCAAAAAATCGACGCCGGAATCCTGGCCGTCGCCATGGTGGGGATGGGGCTCGAAACCCATCTTTCCCGGCTGGTCCGTTTCGGCTGGAAGCCCGTGGGGCTCGGATTCCTGCTGTGGGTGTCCGTAAGCGGCGTCGGTCTCGCCCTGGCCATCCTGCTCTATGGCCCTCACCGACCGGCTGGGGTATGATCGAGGGAAAGAAAGGACGCTCCCTCCATGCCGGAACTGCCTGAAGTCGAAACCTCGAAGCGGGATCTCGAGTTTTTTTTCACCGGAGCCCCCGTCGCCGATATAAGGATCCATGACAATAGCATCCGGGTGGGGGATCCGGCTCTGGAAATCCCCGGAGCCGGATGGACGGGAGCCGGAATCGGTCGTCATGGAAAAACCCTGATCATGGAATTTTCCCGGCTGGGAAGACAAAAAACTCTCCCGCCGAATCCGGAAAAGCCGGACGGCGAAATTCTCTTCCTGCTCTCCCGATTCGGAATGTCCGGAAGCTGGCGTCGGATCGAATCCCCCTCAAACCCCATCCACAGCCACCTCGAGATCCGTTTTTCGGACAGGAAGGCCAGACTCGTCTGGGTCGATCCCCGCCGTTTCGGGCGAATCGAATTTACGCAAGATCCACGGACCTCCGTTCTTAAGGCCCCCACCGGACCGGACGCCCTCGCCATTTCCCCCGATGAACTGGGGTCCCTTCTCGGAACCTCCGCGCGCCCTCTCCGGTCGGCGCTCATGGACCAGCGCCTGGTGGCGGGAATCGGAAACATCTACATGGCCGAGATTCTTTTCGAGGCGCGGCTCTCCCCATTCAGGGAAAGCCGCACCCTCACGGACCGGGAAATACGCGCCCTTTGGCTCGCCATGCAATCTGTCCTCCGGGCTGCCATTGCCGAAGGCGGCTCCACCATCCACTCCTTCTCCCGGGAAGATGGCCGGATTGGAGGATACCAAAGACTCCATCTGGTCTATGGACGGGAAGGGCGTCCCTGCCCCGGTTGCGGCCTTCCCGTCCAGCGCCGGACGATCGAGGCCCGCTCCCTCTACTTCTGTCCCTTCTGCCAGCCCGCGAAACGGTCGGCCCCCGGGAGCGCCTTCCCCGATTCCCCCGTCGAAGGAAGAGCGATCAGGCCGGCCATTTTCTTCTCCTGAACTACAGCCGCGACACCCCGGGAAGCGGTTTCCGGCTTCCCTTCTTCCGTCATCCTGGCAAACATTAACCTTCCTTCGCAGGATCCTCCCCGAATTGGCGCGTGATCCCAAGCACAAATCCCCCCAAGAAAATATGCTATGATGAAAACCTGCGCCATTGGATCATGGTCTTTCCCTCAGAGTCCGGAGGCGGGAAAGAGCCTGTCGACGATCAATCAAAGCAATCGCAACCGTAAACTAGATTGGAGGTTCCGTTGGGAGATGTCCGGCAGGGGAATACCCCAAAATCCGCGGAGACTCTGATCCGGATGCTCGGCCTTCCATTCAAGGAAAGCCTCCGCATAGAAGAGGCACTGACCCATCGTTCCGCCTCTCATGAACGGGGCCGAAAAAAGCCCATTCCCAATTATGAGCGCCTTGAGTTTCTCGGAGACCGGGTTGTCGGGCTCATTGTCAGCGAATACCTCCTCAACATGTGGCCCCAGGCCACGGAGGGTGAGGTAGGACAAGTTTTTTCAACGATCGTGAGCACCCAGACCCTTGCATCGATCGCCCGGCGCATGGATCTCGGGTCCTACATGATTCTCGGCAAGGGGAGCCACTCTTCCGGAGAGCGGGAGAACCAGTCCCTTCTTGCCGACACATTCGAATCCCTGGCTGCCGCCATTTACTGTGAATATGGCCTGGAGACCGCCCGGCAGATTCTGATTCCCTGGTTCGCGCAGCCCCTTCAGGAAATTCTCCGTTCCATCGAGGCCGCCCCTCCCCGGGAACCACGGCGCCAACCCCCGGCTCCGCCCCCGGAGCAGGATCTTCCGCGACCCCGTGAACGGGGAAAGAACCCCCCGAACTACAAGCTTCTGATCCAGAAATGGGCCCAGCAGCATTTTGGAGAGATGCCCGAACTCCTCCTGGTCGAAGAATCCGGGCCGTCGCATCAGAAAAGATTCGTCATGGGAGTTTTTCTGGGGGGGACACTGCTCGAACAGGCCACGGGAGGGACCAAAAGGGGGGCCGGTTTTTCGGCACTCGAACATCTCTGGAGCAGGATACAGGAAGGCTTCATGCCCGACATTCCAACCAAACCATCCCGGGAGAAGACCCCGGGGGTAGAAGAGGGGCTGGCACCTCCACCCGGGCCGGAAAACCCTCCCATTCCTGAAACCCCCTCCATCGAGCCGGTGGAATTTCCGGTAGCGGAGTCTCCGGCGGAAACCGTTCTCACCTTTGTCTCAGGACCGCGGCAGGATGATCACCCTGCCGATTCCTGAGGACAGACCCAATAATAGCTCAAAAAAAAAGGGTAGCCGAAGGGCTACCCTTTTTTCGTCCTGAAAAACCTCTCACCAGGATCCCATCCAGTGATTCTGAAGCATGGAAATATGATCGAAGACGGCGATAAGACCGAACCAGAGACCAGCCACCATCACCACCGCCAACATTCCCTTGGATTCTCCGCGATCAGAAATCTTCTTCATAATCGTCCTCCCGTTTTTTGAGACCCTAGGGCCCAAGTCTGGGAACCCCACTATGTCAGAAAAATCCTATTCGGGAGATCCCCAAATCCCCCGCCTCGAGACCATATCACAGGATTGACAATGCTTCAAGCCTGAAACATTATTGTTTCATTAATGAATTTTTTTCTGAAAAGGACCCGTTTTTCATCCCGCGGGGTGAAATGGTAGAATAAAACAAAAACCGGAACTGCTCCGGAAAGGAGTCCTTCCATGATCCAGGTCTTCGTCAAGGAAATTTTCTTCGACGCTACAAATCAGGCTTACATTCTGATCCTCCAGGACGAGAGTCGGAAATGGACTCTCCCTGTCTGGGTCGGACCTTTTGAAGCACAGGCTATTTCGATGGGCCTCGCCCGGTCTCATCCGGACCGTCCGCAGACGCACGATCTCTTCGTTTCCCTTCTTGGATCCATCAATGTGAAGCTTCTGTCCGCCGTCATCAACAGGCTCGAAGGGGAGACGTATTATGCAACACTTCATCTCCTGTCCGACAATTCGGAGTTTTCGATCGACTCCCGGCCCAGCGATGCCGTGGCCATCGCAATCCGGGGCCAGGCTCCCATTTTCGTGAAAGAAAGCATCCTGAAGAAAACTCCCCCCCACATGGACTTTTCACAATTGATGGACAAAACTGATGACCCTGAAAAGCCTAACCCGTAACCTTGTTTTTCCGATTCTGCTTCTCTTGCTCCCTTCGTGCGCCGACTCGATCAACAACCTCTCCAAAGAATCCTACATGGCGGACGGGTTCTCCCCTCTCTCACTCACACGGGACGGCGTTGCAATCACGCCCACCGCGGCCGGTTCCGGAACCGCGAGGGAGGCCGTGGCCATCGGGGCCCTGCTCAACGCGGAGATGAAAAAAAGGACGACCGGACACGGGATTCTTCTTGCCGCATCCCAGGTCGATCAGAGAATCGGAAAAGACAACACCCTCGCCTCCCTCTGGAAGGAGATGGCGCCGCACATCTCGGCCCACAGCGTTCGGGGGATGGAGGCCGCCCGTTCCTTCGCCAGGATTCTGGGGGTCCGGTTCCTGTTCGAAACCCAGATCCAGATGGCCGAAATCGCGGGGGGGGCCGAACAGGTCCGGGTCTATGCCAGGATTTACGATACCCGGAAGGACCGCATCGTCTGGGAAGGAATCGGCGAAGGGAGAGGATACGAAAAGATTGTCTTTCCGTCGAGTCCCGCCACCTTCGGGGTCGTTGCCCCTGTTGCCGTACGCGGCCTTGTCGACAGCCTCTACGGACACTGAAATCTGAAGGGAGCGCCAATGCCAAAAGTCAGGATTATCGAGCTCGATCGCGAAATCGAAATCCCTTCGGGGCAAACCATTCTTCAGGGATCCATGGCCAACGGGATAAACTTTGGCTTCGTCTGCGGGGGAAACGCGGCCTGCGGGACATGTCTCGTAAAGATCGTCGAAGGACTCGAATCACTGGGTGCTCGGAACCCCAAGGAGGACTTTCTGGCCAAGGCCATGATGCTCGAACCCGAATACCGCCTCGGGTGCCAGACGGAAGTGTCGGAGTCTCCTCTTGTCTGTTCCATCGTCTCCCTTGCCCGGGAAAGGCGCTCCTGAGGAGGGATATTCGGAAAGGAAAAGCGTGTCGGACGGTCTACTGGCCGAGGGGAAGAAGTTTTTCTCCGGAGACGGCCGACCTTTCGCGATCTGAGGAAGCCGCCTTTGGGGTCGAAAGGGCCAGGCTTCCTTTCTCCCAGAGCGAACGGAGACATTCGGTATGGAAGGCATGGCCACCCCGCCGGACGACGAAACGCCCGACCACCGGACGATCCAGGAGCCTCACGTCCCCCAGAAAATCGAGAATCTTGTGGCGCACAAACTCGTCAGCATAGGTCTGCTGATCCGGGTTCAGAAGGGCGTTCTTGCCCATCACGAGAGCGTTCGAAAGACTCCCCCCCCTGGCCAGCCCCATGGCGCGCATCTTATGGATATCTGATTCGAAGCAGAAGGTTTTGGCCCGCGCGATCTCCGATTCGTAGGAGGATTCGCTCAGGGTAAAACGGTAACGCTGGAGAAGCCCAGGGCCGAAATCGATTTCATAATCGACCTCGAATCTGTCGGAGGGTTCGGCCGAGAGATATTTGTCCCCCGAGACGAATTCCTCGAACCGGACGACGCGATAAAATTTTTGTTCCTTTTTCTGTTCAACGATGCCGCCTTCAGAAACGGCGACGACAAGGGGGCGCGACGACCCGTCCAGAATGGGAAGTTCCGCGCCATTGATCTCGGCGACGAGGTTGTCGATGTAGAGTCCGTTCAGGGCGGACATCAGGTGCTCGATCGTCTGAACCGTCGCCTGACCGTCGAAAAGGACGGTCGAAAGGGTCGAGCGCTCCTTCGAGACATACCGTACATGGGCGGGGATATAGACGCTTCCCAGATCGGACCGGTGAAAAACGATCCCATGGTTCTCGGGAGCCGGATGAAGAACAAGCGCCACATCTCTTCCGGAGTGCAGGCCCGTACCACGAATCTCGACAGGCTTCGTCAGCGTTCTCTGCCACCTCATCGTCGATCCCTTCCCCCGGGAGCGCTGGTCTCGGCGACCGGCTTCCCGCTCTGGCCGTTGATCTTACGTGATCCATCCATTCCTTAGCGGGTTATAGAAGCAAGCCGAATGCCAGAATAAGCATTCATTCAAAAGCACGGAATGGCAATGATTTGAGCCAGCATTATTATGTCGGACCGTCGAATGGCCGCACAGAAGGTGTCGTATTTTTTCCGGAGGTGTGGAAAAAATGTCACCTCCTGGCGCCGGTCCGTCAGGGATAGGAGGCGGGAGGCTTCGTGAACATCGTCACGATGGGAAGAACGCCGACAAGGGTGAGAAAGAGGATGAGGATCGAGATCAGCACCACGAAAAGCCAGGTGGGAACCTTGAAATCCTCCCTTTCCTGCCATTGCTTCCTGAGGATGAAGACGACGAAGGAAATGAAGAAGATGAGGGCCACGGAAGCCGCCCCCTTCATCAGGGGGTCCTTGACCGTATAAAGGACCCAGGAAATCACGACCAGGACAAGCACCGGCATGATGAGTTTCAGAAAAATCCGCTTTTCAAGGGACTTTGCCAAGAAGACCCTCCTGATGATTCATGGCTTTGTTGGTCCGATTATCCGAGGGATCTCCGGAGAAGTGCCGCCTTGAGAAGATACTCGGAAAAATCTTTCTCCTCCTGCATCAGAAAATAGATGCTCGAAACGAAGTTTCTGTGGAGATAGTGCTCGACCGTCACGGGGCCCAGCTCGATCTTGAAGAAATCCTCCACGAGATCGATATCCTCCTTGACGGCCATCCAGGCCTGATTTTCCGAGGCGAGAAAACCGAGATTCTCCTTGTTCAGATAGTGCCCTGCATCCTGCATGTCGTCCTTCAGCCTCCGGTAGAAGAGCGACAGGGTCTCCCCATGACCCTCCCTGATCGCCTGGGCGATGCCGCGCCCCGTCCCGATCAGTTCGGGGGGGATCCCGAGGGAGTAAAGGGAGGCTGTAAATCCGATCGCCCGGGGAAGATGCTTCTGGCCAATTCCCCGGGAATAACCGAAAAGCCCGATGTGAAGCTTCCGTTCCCGGCGGGGCGGAATGCTTCCGGAGACCTTGTTGATCACCTCCGCCACCTCCTCCACCGTCTTCTGGTAGTGTTCGGAAAAGATCGAAACCAGCCGCTCCCCCGCGGATATCTCCTCCGGGGTATAGGCCAGCGGCACCGTTCCGGGAAGGGAGCGGTTGAGAAGATTGATGGCTTCGCGCACGTCTTCCTGGGGATAGTCGTAGCGGAAGGCGGACTGGACGGTCACCGTCCGGACCCCCGGATATTCTTCGATGAAATGGGGAACGTTCCAGGGAGAAAGTCCCCCGCGGAAGGGAAGCGATCCGACCCCCATGATGGGAAAAACCGGGATTCCGGTCTCCTCTTCGAAGCGGAAATATTCCGAAAGGGCCACCTTCGCCGCGATGGTGGCGGGAACGATTCCGGCGTTCAGGGCGGGGTCGGACCGGGCGATGAAGGGACGAAGATAGAGCGGCTTCGACCCGTACTCCGCGGCATGGAGATCGACATAATCGTGCAGGATCTTGCGCGAGGCTGTCAGCTCCGAAACCCCTTCCACCAGGGGGATGACCTGAAGGTAGGAGGGATCCCTGACCGTGCCCTCCTCGTCGAAGACCTGATGCTTGAGGCGGGCGATCTTGCGGAAGGTCTGCTGGAGATAGATCATTTTCTGCCCTTCGTCGGTCATGGGCAGAATGACCTCGTATACGGGCGGCGTCTTGAGACCCAGATCCCGGGCGAGATCCTCGAAGGTCAGGATCCCGATGTAGGCCCGGGCGATCCGGTACTCCTTTTCGTACCAGATGTTCGGGAGCCGGAAGGTCAGGAACACATCCTTTCCGATCTGGTTTTCCTTGAAATAGTCGAAATAGGAGGAAAACAGCTTTTCGACCACGCCCTCGTCGACGTACTTCCCCTCCCAGTCCCACATGTATTCCTGACACCCGATGTCGATATAGCTCCGGTAGCACTCCTCGATCTCGTCGAGGGTGCTGATGAAGGGCTCCTGGTTGGCCTTCCAGTACGGAGCGGCCGCATTGTCCGGATGCTGGGTGGCCATTGTCGTGGGGATCTTCCGGTCTGCCGGATTTTTGGGACGGTCGTTCTTTTTGAGAAAATACGCCAAGAAGGCTCCTCTCTGAGGAAAGGGCGCGATGGTCCGCGCGGGACTAACGGAGAATCAGAAGTCCGAAAATATTCTGGAGAACGGCGGCCCACAAAAGAACGAAGATGCCGAGGACGACATTCAGGTTTCTCAAAAGCCCCACGGTCTGGCGCAGACGGTTCTTCTTTTCCTCGAGTTTCCGGGCCTCTTCGGACTCCGGACCTGTCGCCAGCTGTTCCCGGGTCGTGCTCCGAATTTCTCCCGACATCCGGGCGATCAGGATTCCGAGGAGGGCGATTCCGCCGACGAAACTCAGCTTCAGGAGCCAGAAAGTCTCATAGGAGTTCTTGTAGGGGAAGACCATGTTCTCGAGGGAAACCAGCCTGTCGAAGATGACGAAGGCCCCGGTCATGATGAGGAGCGAAAGGCTCACCCAGAAGACCGGAAGGTAGAAGTCGGTCGCTTTCTTCGCGAGTTTCCCCCGGATGGAAGGATCGACCCAGGAGAGGAGCGGACTGACGACAAAAAGCTGGAGTACCATCCCTCCGACCAGCGCCGCCGCGCCCACAAGATGGAGCCATCGAATAAATGTGATCGTTACAAACATGACGCACAGCCCTCCGGAATGTCTGATGTCGTCTTTCCATTATCGTACAAGAAACCTCTCTCTGGATAGCCCCATCCTTTCGGGGAAGATGTCCGATGGAAATCCACCCGGAATCTGCTAGGATGGGCGGGGGAAAACGATGTCCCACACCTGATTTTTCCACGCAGACTGGAGATATTATGAACCATACCGACAAAAACATTTTCGGGGACGGGATTTCCTGGCCAACCGGAATACTCCCGGAAAGAATCGCGGAGACGGCCCGCAAGGCGGCAGCCCGCTCCTCCGGAATCCTTCTCGATGGAATGACCCGGACGATCGAGGTCGGATACAAGGGCCGCATCGATCTGGTCACGGAGATCGACCTGGCTTCGGAAAAGGCCATCATGGAAACAATTTCCCGGGATTGGCCCGACCATGGCTTTCTCGCCGAAGAGAGCGGGCGGAGCATGCCCTCGGGGGGAGGCCCCCACCGCTGGATCATCGATCCCCTCGACGGAACCACAAACTACGCCCACCGATATCCCTGTTTCTGCATCTCGATCGCCTTCGAATCGTCCGGATCCCTTCTTTACGGCCTGGTCGTCGACCCTCTGCGCAGGATGCGCTTCGAGGCGATCGCCGGCCGGGGGGCAACCCTCGACGGGCAAAATCTCTCCGTCTCCCGGGAGACTCTGCCCCAACGAAGCCTTCTCGCCACCGGATTCTCCTACAGCCATGCCGATACGCTCCGACTGAAGAACATGGCCTCCTTCGAAGGTTTCTCCCGGGAGGTCCAGGGAATCCGCCGCTCCGGATCGGCCGCACTCGATCTCTGCCATGTGGCGATGGGGGTGCTCGACGGATTCTGGGAGAGAGGACTGTCTCCCTGGGACACGGCCGCGGGAACCCTGATCGTCCGGGAAGCCGGGGGGACGGTCACGGATGGACAGGGACATCCTTTCCGCCTCGAGGCCCCACTGGTCGTCGCCAGCAACGGGTCGATCCATGGTTGGATGGTCGACAAGATCAGACAAATCGGAGAGGATCCGGAACAAAAACCAGAATCTCTATGACAAGGGCGGCCACTCCCCATGCGATTCGGGAAAAGGGAAGGCGCCCGGCGTCTACGGATAGCTCGGGATGGGAGACTCCCATGAGAAGAAGAAGGACAGCCCAGATCCACCACCCCTTCCATCCCCGGTAACCCAGATAAAGCAGCATCGGAAAAACAACCCAGAGGAGACGTCTCGCCCGGACGCCCAGCAGAGCCCAGGCCAGGTGTCCTCCGTCCAGTTGCCCGACCGGCATCAGGTTGAGCGCCGTCACGAGCAGTCCGACCCATCCCGCGAACCCGACCGGCGAGAGGAGGAGTGTCGAATGTTCGCTGGTCCCGGTCGAAAAAACCCATTCCAGGAGACGGAAAAGGAGGGACTCCCCGATCTCCATCCCGGAGGCCGGCGGACTTCCTCCCGGAAGGGATGTGGAGAGCCGGATGCCGACGGCAAGGGCGACGACGGAGGGGACAAGTCCCGCAAGAGGACCGGCCAGAGCGATGTCGAAGAGGGCGATCCGGCTTCCGGGAAGGCGGGGGAGCCGGATCACCGCCCCAAAGGTCCCGATCAGCGTCGGAGCCGGAATGAACCAGGGGAGAGGGGAGGCGACCCCATATCGCCTTGCCACGAAGTAATGGCCGGCCTCGTGCGCTGTCAGGACCAGCATGAGGGTGAAGGAGTAGGGGATCCCGGACGTGAACCCGGCCAGGGAGGACAGTGGGTCATGGCCCGCCAGAAGCGCTCCCGCACCGGTCGTCGTCAGACAGGTCAACAGAAAAAGGGAGAGAGCCAGAAGCTTCCCGCGAAAGGTTTCCACCCGTCAGGGTCCGGAGGGAACGACGGGCTTCTTCCTGTTCTTTCGTCGGGGCCTTATCATAAAGACATAGTAGATCACAAAAAAACCTCCGGCCAGATAGGCCCCTCCTCCTACCGTCCCGAAGTCGAACGTTCCCCTTTTATGGGTATCGCTGAAAAAGGTATTGATGTTTTGCCCGGTCCTGTTTCCCAGAATGGGGAGCGACAGGATGATCGCGGTGGCATAGACAATGACGATCAGGATCACCATCCACCAAGGGATCGGCCCCTGGCTCCGCTCGATCTCCCGGGCAACCTCGTTTTGCTGGATATCTCGTGGATCTTCTCGCATGAAACCTCCGCCCTTTTCTTCCATCCTAATCGCCCCGGGACTCCGAATTCAAGGAGGCCTTCCACCGGCATCCCCCGTCCGGACCATTGCATTCCTTCCACAAGTGAATGCTATAATAAACATGGTAGAACAAAATAATGAACGGAGCCACTGTGAAAGACGGGAATCCGCTCCCTGAGCGAATGAAAAACATCCCGAGACCCTGTCAGCCATTCCGGCTGAAAAGATCTTCGCAGCGTCCTCCATTTCATCCATGACGAATCTTCCTGCCCCTCTCGACACAAGCCTGTTCGTTCTCCTCGGATGGATCCTCACCGGCTTGCTGGGCTTCTTCCTTCTGCGGCGCTCCCAGGCCTTATTGGGACCTCTGTCGTATCTTCTTGCCGCCGGAGGCATTCTCCTCGCCGCTTCCGGAATCCGGGGTCTCGTTTGTGGCTCCGATCTCCACCGGATTCTCTCCGGCGGCCTTCCCGGGCTCCCGTTCCATGTCCGGCAGGATCCCCTGTCGAGCTTTTTCCTTCTGATCCTGGGGGGAGCATCCGCCGGGATCCTCCTCTTTTCCGCCGGCTATCTCCGGACTCTTTCCGCCGAAAGAATTCCGGCCTTCTTTCTCAGAACCTCTCTCTTCCTGGCCTCCATGGAAGGAGTCCTCCTCGCCGACGACGCCTATGTCTTCATGGTTTTCTGGGAGATCATGGCTCTTGTCTCCTATGCGCTCGTCGTCACGGAAAGCGACCGGGATGAGGTTCGAAACGCCGGCTTCCTCTACCTTCTCATGGCCCATTTCGGAAGCCTTCTGATCCTGGTCGCCTTTTTTGTCCTGGCCTCCGACGAGCCTTCCGGACTGGCCAGAGGCCTGTCGTCCTTTACATTCGAGTCCATGCGGACAAGCGCTCCGTCGTCCGGGACCGCGCTCCTTGTCTTCGTCTGCGCTCTCCTGGGATTCGGAGCCAAGGCCGGCCTGATCCCTCTACATGTCTGGCTTCCCGAAGCCCACCCGGTGGCCCCTTCCCCGGCATCGGCCCTTTTGAGCGGAATCATGCTCAAAACCGCCATCTACGGTCTTCTTCGCGTATTATTCGGTCTCCTGGGCCTCGATCATCTCGCCTATTCCTGGGGGGTGCCCGTCCTCCTGGCCGGGGGGCTCATGGCCCTCTTCGGGATCCTTCATGCCCTGATCCAGTCGGACCCCAAAAAACTGCTGGCCTATTCCTCCATCGAAAACATCGGCATTGTCTTTCTCGGGATCGGGCTCGCGATCCTCTACCTGCGATCGGGACATCCCGTCGCCGGAGAGATCGCCCTTGCCGCCTCCCTCTACCACGCCATCAACCACGCATTTTTCAAAAGTCTCCTTTTTTTGGGGGCCGGAACCATGATTCACGCGACCGGGACCCACGATCTCAACGAAATGGGAGGACTCCTCCGGCGCATGCCGGTGTCGGGGACCTTCGTTTTGGTGGGCGTTCTCTGCATCGCCGGGCTTCCTCCGGGAAACGGCTTCGTCTCCGAATGGCTTCTGCTCCAGTCGGCCCTCCAGGCGGGGAGTCTCTCCGGCACCCTCCTCCGCAGCGCCGTGCTTCTCGGCGGAGCCCTCCTCGTTCTGGCCTCGGCCCTTTCAGCCATGGGGTTCGTCAAGTTTTACGGGATCGGCTATCTCGGGCTTCCCCGATCCGAAGAAGCCCGGAGTGCCCATGAAATATCGATGGCCGAAAAAGTCGGGATGGGCTGGCTGGTGGCGGGTTGTCTCCTGCTCGCCCTCTCGCCTGTGCGGATGCTGTCATGGATCGGCCAAGTCCTTCACCCCCTGGTGCCCGCACCCTTTCCCGAAAGCCCCCGACCTTCGGAGTGGCTGTGGCTTCTCCCCCTTCCTCCCCGGGGGGCGAGCTACAGTCCGGCGATCCTTCTGGGACTTTTGGTCCTTCTCATTCCCATGGCGTTTCTGCTTCCCCGCCTTTTCGGGAAAAGCTCCTCCCGTCACAGCCCTGTCTGGGGATGCGGTTACGGGACACGAACCCCCCGCATGCAGGATTCGGCCGGCTCATTCGCCCAGCCTATCCGCCATTTCTTCGCAAACTTCTTCCTCATGAACCGCCATCTCCCGGATCCGGAAGAGAAGAATCCGGTCTTCGATCTGACGGTCGAGGATCCGCACTGGGCCTATCTGTACCATCCACTCCTCAATCTTTTCCAGGAGATGACCAAACTCGCGGAAAAGGTCAGGGGCGGACGCATCTCCGTCTATCTGGTCTACAGTTTCGGGACGCTGATATTCCTTCTCACGGTATTTCGATGGATGTAAGGGCCTTCTCCCTCTCGTCGGACCTCCTTGCCGAGGCTCTCCAGGTCGCGGTGGTCCTCATCGGGGCCCCGCTCCTCGCCGGATGGATCGGGGCCTGCCGGGCCGTCCTGTCCAACCGGACTCCGGCGGGAATCTTCCAGCCATGGAGGGACCTGATGCGTCTCTTCCGGAAGGAAACGATCCTTCCGGAAGGGACCTCCTTCCTCTTCAGGGTCGTCCCTTTTCTTGTTTTCGCGGCCTTCCTGTCGAGCTCCCTCTTCGTCCCATCACTTGTCACCGATCCACCGCTCGCCCCCGTGGCCGACGCTGTGGTTCTGGTCGGACTCTTTTCACTGGCGCGGATGATGATGGCCTTCGGCGCCATGGACGCCGGAACCCCTTTCGGAGACCTGGGGGGGCGTCGGGAAATGATGGTGGGATTCCTGGCGGAGCCGGCCACTCTCATGATCCTTTTCACGGCCTCGCTCTGGTCCCAATCGACGGCGCTTCCCGCTATCCTCCACTCTCTTCTGGGAACCCAGGCCCCTTTTCATCCCAGTCTCCTGTTCGCACTCCTTTCCTTCGTCCTCATCTTGCTGGCGGAAAACGGGCGCCTTCCCATCGACAACCCTTCGACGCACCTCGAGCTCACCATGATCCACGAGGCGATGCTCCTTGAATATTCGGGCCCCCTCCTGGCCATGATGGAGTGGGGAGCCCAGATAAAGCTTGTTCTCTATCTTCTTATAGGGATAGACTTTTTCTTTCCGGCGGGGCTACCGGCCATCCTGTCTCCGGGCTCTCTGGGAACCGGTCTCCTGGTCCTGTCCGCCAAGCTCCTGGCGGCGGGGACCGCCCTGGCCCTTGTCGAAACCCTGTTCGCGAAGCTCCGGATCTTCCGTGTTCCCGAGTTCACGGCCCTGGCCTATCTCCTGGCCACCATGGGCTTCCTCATTCATTTCGTCCTCGAGGTCTAGCCATGTCACCTCCCCTTCCGTCGCATCCCCTCGCGAACGATCTGGTCGAGTTTCTGGGAAGCGCCCTTCTTATGTCGGCCTTTGCGATGCTCGCACTCCGGCGCATGACATCCCTCGTCCGGATCTTCGCCCTCCAGGGGGTTCTTCTGACCTTGAGCACCCTCGCCGTGGCCATTCTGTCCTCGGAAACACATCTTCTCTTCTCAGCCCTGTTCACCTTCGCTTTCAAGGTCGTCCTGCTTCCTGCCATCCTGTTCCGCCTTTTGAACAGGCTAAAGATCCAGGGAGAGGTCGAGGCTCTTGTCAACGTGCCGTCTACAATGGTACTCGGTCTGGCAATCGTCGTCTTC
>JAKBXW010000014.1 GCA_021840555.1 Nitrospirota bacterium | reverse complement strand
TTCCGATCTAAATTAGAAAAGTTTTCATTTCCTGAGAATCGGGTCGATGTCAACACATTAATGGAACTTGGGGTAATACATCCCCCTCGATCCAGAAAGTTTTCTATAAAGATTCTTGGTACTGGAGATCCTTCCAAACCCTATATTATTGACGGAATATCTGTAAGTCAGTCCGTTCAGGATAAAATCATAAAAGTGGGCGGATCGATTGGTTGAGAGAATTTTTCGGACTTTTGAAAATATTTGGAAAATACCTGAGTTGCGTGAAAGGGTACTATTTACCCTAGGTATGCTTGCTGTTTATCGTATTGGAGCCTATATTCCAACTCCAGGCGTAAATGGAGCAGAATTATCAAAATTTCTCCATCAAAATGGCGGTGCCCTAATAGGATTTTTCGATATGTTTTCAGGAGGGGCACTTTCACGCCTTACGATTTTCGCCCTAGGGATTATGCCCTATATATCTGCCTCTATTATTTTGCAATTGTTAACAGTAGTTCATCCAGCGTTACAAGCACTCTCCAAAGAAGGAGAACGTGGTCGAAAAGTCATTACCAAGTACACTCGTTATCTGACGGTAGGTATCGCTCTGATTCAATCCTTTGGGATAGCACTGGGATTGGAACAAATGAATCATGGCCAATTTGTGCCCCATCCTGGATGGGGATTCCGTCTTATGGTCATGATTACGCTTACAGCTGCGACAACCTTTGTAATGTGGGTTGGTGAACAAATCACAGAACGTGGTGTCGGAAATGGAATCAGCCTGATAATTTTTTCTGGAATTGTAGCCCGCCTCCCTTCAGCAATTGCCTCAACCTTTAAGTTATATCAACAAGAGGAAATATCAGGATTTGTTCTTCTAGTCCTTGCACTAATGGTTATTATTGTTGTTGCTTCGATCGTGTTTATAGAAACTGCAAGACGGAAAATTCCGGTTGAATATGCAAAGCGACTTGTATCTAACAAACTTGTCGCAGGGCAATCAACGCATATTCCTTTCAAGATAAACACAGCAGGAGTTATTCCTCCAATTTTTGCCTCTTCTTTAATTTCATTTCCTGCGACAATTGCAGGTTTTATTAGTGTTCCATGGATTCAAAACATAGGGAAATCTCTCGCCCCCGGGAGTTTTTCCTATACCATTTTATATGTCATGTTGATTTTGTTTTTTAGTTTTTTTTATACAGCAGTCGTTCTAAATCCGGCTGATATTGCAGAGAATATTCAGAAGTATGGTGGATTTATACCTGGTATCAGACCAGGAAAATCTACAGCAACTTTTATTTACAAGGTTATGAACAGAATTACATTGGTAGGCGCTGTTTATTTAGCAATTGTGTGCGTTATTCCTGAAATTCTAATCTACCAGCTTCATGTACCGTTTTATTTTGGCGGCACCTCTTTATTGATAGTTATTGGAGTTTCTTTAGATACCTCTCAACAAATTGAATCATATATGATGTCCAGGAACTATGAAGGCTTTTTAAAGAAAAGCCGGATTCGGGGAAGGATTGCTTAACCTATGCAAATAGTCTTTATTGGTCCTCCTGGGGTCGGCAAAGGAACTCAGGCTAACATGCTGGTTGATAAATATGGAGTTTTAAAAATCTCCACTGGCGATCTTTTGCGGGATGCCATCAAAGCAGGGTCTCCCTTGGGAAATCAGGCTAAAGGTTATATGGAACGAGGAGAACTGGTTCCCGATGAGTTAGTATTAGGTCTTGTTCAGGAAAAAGTATCCATTCCACAATCCAATTTAAAAACATTTATTTTTGATGGATTTCCTCGGAACATACAGCAAGCAATCGAACTAGATAAAATCATGCTCAATATTCATTCAAAAATAAATCTTGTTATTGATTTTACTATGGACGAAGAAGATCGAATATCCAGACTTTCTGGACGGCGCATGTGTCCCAAGTGCCAGAGGACATATCATATAAAATTTTCTAAACCAAAAGTCGATAATCTTTGCGATATTTGTAGTGTCCAACTTGTCCAAAGATCCGATGATAATGAATCTGTGATAAGACAAAGATCCGCTGTTTACTGGGAGCATACCAGACCACTGCTTGAATATTATAAAAAGCAGGAAATATTGAAATCTATTGATGCAAGTCAACCAATAGATAAAGTTTTCATAAGTTTAGAAAACTTGATTGCTCCTTTATTAGGTGCCTAAAGAATGATTTATATTAAAACTGAATCGGAAATTGAAAAAATTCAGAAAGCTGGAAGAATAGTAGCTAATGCTCTTCAGGAAATTAAAAAAATAATTAAACCCGGCCTTACGCTGATCGAAATTGATAAATTTGCTGAAGAATATGCTTATAAAAATCATGCTAAACCAGCTTTTAAAGGTTATCACGCTTTTCCTGCCTCCATATGTCTTTCAGTAAATAATGTTGTTGTTCATGGAATTCCTGATCAATATGTGCTAAGATCAGGAGATATCATCGGTCTTGATTATGGTATCGAACTAGATGGTTATTTCGGCGACTCAGCTATTACTGTTCCTGTGGGAGATATCTCCGAATCGGCACAAAAACTGATTGATGTTACTAGAGAATCTCTTGATCTCGGCATCAAAAGTGCTCTTGTTGGATGCCGAATCGGAGATATTTCCTATTCAATACAACATTATGTTGAAGGTTTCTCATACTCTGTAGTAAGAAATTTTGTAGGCCATGGAATAGGTCGTAAGCTCCATGAGGAACCCCCTGTTCCCAATTACGGCACCAAAGGAAAAGGCATAAAATTAGAACAAGGGATGGTCCTTGCGTTAGAACCCATGGTTAATATCGGAAGCCCAGAAACTGTTGTGCTTCCAGATGGGTGGACGGCGGTCACAAGGGATGGGAGCCTTTCTGCTCATTTTGAGCACACGATTGCGATAACAAAAAATGGCCCAAAAGTATTAACTTATCCGGATTCATATGAACCCTGAATTGAGGGCTGAGTGGGTAAAGAAGATACGATAGAAGTTCAAGGTACCGTTCTCGAAACGCTCCCGAATGCAATGTTTAGGGTTGAGTTGGAAAATGGCCATAAGGTCCTGGCTCATATCTCAGGCAAGATGAGGATGAATTATATAAAAATTCTCCCTGGTGATAAGGTCACATTAGAGCTTTCTCTTTATGATCTAACGAGAGGCCGTATCACCTATCGCTTCAAATAAACCAACTTTTTATTGGAGTCCAAATGAAAGTTCGTGCTTCTGTCAAACCCATTTGTTCTAAGTGTCAAGTCATTAAACGGAGTGGTATTGTCCGGATTAAATGCGAAAACCCGAAGCATAAGCAACGGCAAGGTTAAATCTAATCGAAGGAGAACATCCTTGGCTCGTATTGTCGGTATTGATCTACCAAGAAATAAAAGAATTGAAATTGCTCTTACATACATCTTCGGGATTGGCAAGCCTACATCCCAGCAAATACTCTCATCGGTCGGCGTAGATCCTAATACGAGGGTTCACGCTTTAACAGATGATGAAATTGCTAAACTGCGTGACGCGATAGAGGCCTCCTACACTGTTGAGGGAGATCTTCGTCGTGAAATTTCCCAGAATATTAAAAGGAAAATGGATATCGGTTGTTATCAGGGATTGCGACATCGTAAAGGTCTTCCTGTCAGAGGTCAAAGAACAAAGACAAACGCTCGGACAAGAAAAGGTCCTAAGAAGGGTATTGGGGCTAAGAAGAAAACCGGATAATTTAACTCATAGATGGGGAGTTCATGAGCGTTAAAAAAGGTACCAAAAAGCGCGAAAAGAAAAATGTACCAGTAGGGATTGTTCACATTCATGCATCCTTTAATAATACAATTATATCAATTACTGATGCTAAAGGGGATGTGATAGCCTGGTCTAGTTCAGGGGCGCAAAGTTTTAAAGGTTCCCGTAAAAGTACTCCATTTGCTGCACAAAAGGCCGCAGAAATTGCCACTAAAAAAGCTGCAGATATGGGAATGAAGTCTTGCGAAGTCTATGTTAAGGGACCAGGTTCCGGCAGGGAATCGGCTATTAGAGCATTGCAAACTGTTGGGATTAAAATTAGTTTGATTAAAGATGTCACACCTATTCCCCACAACGGATGTCGTCCCCCAAAAAGACGCAGAGTTTAAAAAATATTGAATTTCTTTTAAGTTAAAGGAGAACCATTGGCACGCTATAATGGCGCTGTTTGTCGGTTTTGTAGAAGAGAAGGTGTCAAGTTATTTCTTAAGGGCTCTCGCTGCCTCTCAGCAAAATGTGCTATTGACCGGAGGGCTTATCCTCCGGGAGAACATGGCCAAAATAGGGCCAAAGCTTCTGAGTATGGATTACAGCTTAGGGAAAAGCAAAAGGTAAAGCGTATTTATGGGATTCTGGAAAGGCAGTTTCGGAAAACCTTCAAACTCGCAGCCAGGAAAAAAGGGAATACTGGTCAATCATTACTAGCTTCCCTGGAAATGCGCCTAGACAGCGTTGTTTATCATATAGGATGGGGGGCTTCTCGGAGCGAAGCTAGAATGCTTGTTTCCCATGGACATATTCTTGTTAACGGAAAAAAGCTAAATATTCCCTCCTACTCCTGTAAAATTAATGATGTGATTTCCATCTCATCTAATCTCCAGTCGAGTGAACGAATTCTGGGTAACTTCCGTGATGCAGAATTACGCGGAGTCGTATCAAGCTGGCTTGATATTGATAAAAATAATTTCAAGGCTACCGTCAAAGATATTCCGCAGCGTGATGCCATCAATATCCTTATCGCAGAAAATCTTGTCGTTGAACTATATTCGCGATAAACGTTCTCTAGGGATATAGAGGAGAAAAGTATGGATTCTGTTGTTGCTACTCAAATGCCGAAAGGCCTACATTACGAAAAAAATTCGAGCCGAACCTGTCGGGTTGTGGTCGAACCTTTTGAGAGAGGCTATGGTATCACGATTGGAAATGCTCTCAGAAGAGTTCTTCTCTCTTCAATCAACGGAACCGCGATTACAGCTATTCGCATAAAAAATGTTTTTCATGAGTTTTCCAACATTCCCGGAGTGGTCGAAGATGTCACAGACATCGTACTCAATCTGAAAGAATTACGATTGAAATCTCTTCTTCCGGATACCCACTGGATCCATTTGAAAGTCAAGGGCCCTAAAACTGTCACGGCCTCAGATCTTGATACAGCTGGTGTAGTTGAGGTTCTTGATCCAGATCATATTATCGCCACTTTGGATGAGGGCGCCATTCTCGATATGGATCTTAAGGTCGAGATTGGTCGAGGTTATGTTCCTGCTGACAGGTCTCGGCTGGAGGAGCCTGAAGTTGGTGTTATTCCCATTGATGCTATTTTTACACCACTTAAGAAAGTAAATTATGTGGTGGAAAGCACTCGCGTCGGAAGAATGACTGATTATGATCGTCTGATTTTTGATATCGAGACCGATGGAAGTATTTCTCCAAGTGATGCATTGTCACAATCCGCGACAATTCTCAAAAATCATTTGGATTTATTTATTTCCAATAATCAATCCGAGTTAAACTCTGGTAATGGAAAGAATTCCCAAATTTCTGTCAATGATGATACACAATCCCTCTTGGATAAGAGTGTCAATGAGCTTGAACTCTCAGTTCGTGCCGCGAACTGTTTGAAAAATTCTGACATCAAGAAAATTGACGATCTGGTTCGACGTACAGAAGATGAACTTCTTCAAACTAAAAATTTTGGAAAAAAATCCCTCGACGAGATAAAGGAAGCGCTAGCCAATATTGGTCTCTCTCTAGGAATGGATCTTTCAAAGTTTAAAAAAATTTCTGAGTCCAACGAGTAAATCTGGAGAATTAGAATGAGACATCGAGTTGCAGGTCGTCAATTTGGTCGTGATTCTAGCCATAGGGCTGCTATGTTCAGGTCATTGATTACCTCCTTTTTTGAACATGAAAAAATTGAAACCACGACAATGAAAGCCAAAGAACTTCGTCCTATGGTCGAAAAGCTTATAACTAAAGCCCGAGAAAAAAATGTTCATCATTTACGGGAAATATTGAAAGTTGTACGCAGTAAAGACGTCGCCTTTCATTTATTAGACAATATCGCTCCGCGGTTTACCTCTCGACCGGGTGGATACACAAGAATCATCAAAACCCGGAGAAGAATTGGGGATGGAGCCGAAATGGCTGTTCTTGAGTTGGTCGAACTTGGTGAATCGCTCGCTTCTAAAAGAAGTTCCTCGACTGGTACCAAAGAATTAACGGCAGAAAAGAAGTAACTGGACGGCTAGGCCTCTTATGGCTATTGAGACACCGCAATCTTCGAAGTCCTTTTCCTTGATCTATTTTCTTATTGGAGGGACCCTCGTTACTGTTTTGGGGGTCCTCATCTTTGTCAGACATTATCTTTCACATGATACCTTACTCTATTCGCGTCAGGCTTTTATCCTTGACACACGAGGTCTAACGCCTGCAAAGATTCACGAAACCTCCTTTGATGACAATTATCAACAAAGAGGGTCCGAACTCTGGTATCTTGGGCATAATGTTTTTGAATATCATGCTCCTCCGACCATTCGGCTAATTCTCATTAAAAATAGTGCCCATCAAAACCAAGGAAAAATGACGAGCGTTACTATTGCTCCTCATTATGTCAAATATGTCTTTTCTCTTCCCTTCAAGCCTCCTATCACTGTTGTCACGAACGGTGGAACTTTTCAGTTTCGAACAGTTCAATAAAAAAGGGGCCTTTAAGGCCCCTTTTTTATTTTTCCTAACCACCTTACTCTGTTACACCTCCATCCCAGGAATCCTCACGCCCTACATACTGCGGATGTATTAGATCCCTAATCGAGATCAGTCCCAAGACTGTTTCCTCCTCATCCACAACAAGAAGATGGCGGATATGATGTTTATCCATCATGTCCTGGGCCTCATAGACAGAGGCTTCTGGTGCAATCGTCAGAACTGGGGCACTCATGACCTGCGAGACAGGTGTTATATACGGGACCCGGTCTTCCCCAAGAACTCTTCTTACGAGATCCGTTTCAGTTATGATCCCTACTGTTTTATCATCCTGAGCAACAAGAAGGCTTCCAACTTTCTTGCTTTTCATGATTTCTGCGACTTCACGGGCTGTGGTTGTCATATCGACAGATATCGGATTCCGCGTCATGATCTTTTTAACTGATACCATGAATAACCTCCTTGAAATCTTAATGGATTAAAATCATCGTGATCGAGTTGATTACTCTTCAACTTCCTCCGGTCAGTTTTCTTTTTTTACTTGCCTGAAGTTTTGTGTCCAGGTAAAAAATGGATAAAGTCCCAACAATATCTTTTCCGTTAACCATGAAACCGATCGGAATGTTTTTCATTAAAGAAAGTATACATTCCTTTGCTCGCTATATCTGGACCCTTTATTGTCCAGATTCCTTGATCGATCGTCAATGCTGCCACCGCGATGGTTGGATCCTGGTTGGATGCCGTTCCGATAAACCAAACATAATGTCCAGCAGGGTTTTTTCCGGTCAGGGTCCCTGTCTTTCCAGCGACTAGAATATGTCGAAGCTTAGGATTGAAGCGCCAGCGAATAAACGCCCGGTGTCCGGTCCCCTTGAGCACAGTGGAGCGCATCATGGTAATCATTGTTTTGGAAATTGTCGGTGTGGTTACCGAATACAGATATTCCGGCGCATCCTGATATAATATCTTTCCCCCTTCCCCAATGATTTGCTCGATCATATGGGGCTTCATCATGACCCCTTCATTTGACAATGCCCCCGCAATTGCCGCGGCATGAATCGGACTGATGGCAACATCACCGAATCCTGCTGAACAAAAGGCAAAACCATTGAGTTCATCGGGTATATCGGCATGGCTCGGGTCGATTGGGAGGTCTGATCGGAGAGGACGGTTGAATCCATAGCGGACTGCGGTTTCCCGCAAGTCATTTGGAGAGAGATATTTGAGGGCAATTTTTGCAAAAACAGTATTGATGGATTTTCCGAGTGCCTCAGCCACAGTAAATTCTATCCGGTCCCGTCTTCTATCATTGTGCCAATAGGCCGGTCCAATGCAATAAAGGCATCCATGGAAATGGATCCGGGTATCGGGTGTGATCTTTCTCTGGGACAAGGCATCGGTGGCCGTTATAATTTTGAAAAGAGATGCCGCGGGGTAGGTTGCACGAAGGAGAAGTGATCCGTCGTACTGACTTCTTCTAGACCCCCAGAAAGCCAGTAGCCTTCCGTTCTTAGGATTTTCTGCAATGAAAAATCCATAGGGAACACGGTGTTGTTTGATATATCTTCCAATTTTGGATTGGAGTTCGGGATCGATTGTCCATACGACGGTATAACCGCCATCAAGGTGTGTAACAAAATGGCCATTTTCCCGGGTTGCAAACTGGGGGACGAAATTGGGCAGAAGGGATGGAACATTATCGATGATCCGGATGACAGGGGTGCCATTTTTTGTCAAAAAAGATGGGTCATTGTCCAGAAGCGTCTGAGGAAGGAAAGAATCGGTGGAAAACCGGATAGTGGTTGCCCTAACGGTTTTTTCCTGATCCTGGGTGGTCAGTCGCGCTGCATTTGAAGAAGACGGATTAATGATGCTAAGAATTGCGGGAAGTCGATAAAAAGCGAGCGACAATAGAAGGAGAACGAAGATACGGCTCAAAAGTGCGCGCGAAATGGGATCCAGCATTCTTCCCTCTGTGACAGTCAAATGCCACTATATGCCTCTGCGATGATTATACGAAAATAAAAGGGAAATTCAAGCTTTTTTGGCTCTTTCAAAAATTTCAGGAACGGAATTGCAGGATTCTTTCAGGATGCTATTCTTCCATATTATTAGATTTTATCTATTTTCATCTAGCATTGGAACTAAATTCTCGATCCTCAGCGATCCAAGGGCAGGAATCCTTTGGGCGTAATGATTGATATCGAATCGTGTCGAGGTGTCGAAGTCCATGGAGGCAACAGCCTGGATTGCAAGAAAAACGGAAGCGACCGACCAAGCTTGGATCCTGCAGGATGTAGGATAGGAGAGGGGACCTTCTGAGCTTGGCCCTTTATCGAATCCACAGTAAAGCTCAGGAGGTCTCTGGAATGGAAGATAGGACAGAGTTCTGAAGTAGGCGTCGGCCAGGATTGAAAGTTCTCTTTCCAGATTGTATCTGGAAAAACCGGCAAGGATGATGGCATTGTCATGGGGCCAGACGGAGCCATTGTGGTAGGAAACGGGATTGTATCGAATCTCCCGGCTACCAAGGGTTCTGATTCCCCAACCGGAAAACATGTCGGATTTGAGTGTTTCCCTGGCTGTGATTTTCGCATATTTATCATGGGCAATGCCGGAGAAAAGAAGGTGTCCTGCGTTAGAGGTTCTGACCTCGCAACGATTGCCTCTCCCATCAAGGGCAAGGGCGAACATCCGGATTTTCTCGGACCAGAAATGTTTATTGAATCTCTCCTTGAGGTCGTGAGCTTTTTTTTCAAATCGTTCGGCAGTCGTCTGATCGCCATAAATCTTCAAAAGCTTGGAGTACCCATGGTAAGCCATGAAAAGATATCCCTGCACTTCGGAAAGGGCAATAGGACCAGCGGCGAGCTCTCCGGTCGCGTGGAAGACGGAATCTCCTGAATCTTTCCAGCCTTTTTGAACGAGCCCTTTTCCCTGATCCGCCGAATACGACAAAAATCCCGTGGAGGGATCAATTTTTTGTTCGATCCACATCATCGCGTTGAACAGAGGTTTCCTGAGGCGGAAAATGGTCCTGAAGTCTCTGGTCCGGCGAAGGTACTCCCAGGAAAGGGCGATGAATAGCGGGGTTGCATCGATCGACCCATAATACCGGCCGAAGGGTACCATGGGATCGGATCCCGCTTCTCCGTAACGGAATTCGTGAAGAATTTTTCCTTTTTCCGCATCTCTGAACGGATCTTCTTCCTTAGCCTGTGTTGCGGCGAGAAAAAGAAGAACGGACTTCGTGAGAGTCGGAAATGCCCACAGGGTAGAAAAGCCCGCAATCAGGGAGTCCCGACCAAATGGCGTTGAGAACCATGGAATACCGGCATAGGGAAAGGGACCATAGCGGGTGGGTGTCAACAAGATACGGAGGTCGTTGATGGCGTTTTCAGACCAGCGGGAAAGGGGAGCTCCGCTACTGGATATCAATGGCCACATCTCCCGGAATTTTTTCTGTTTTCGCAGATCTTCTTTAAGAAGCGAAGAAATGGGCCGGATGTTGTTTCGCGACCTTGAAGGATTGTCCTTGATCATTTTCCCGGGCTTTTCCCGACACTGGATCTGAATGCGGATTGTAAGAGATTGCTTTGGCGGCAGTGTCAGCGTTCCTGACAGTCCTCCTTCCCCCCACTTCATGGAAAGGTTTCCGACGCGAACGGTTGTCTCCCTTTCTATCCCGTCTTGTCCGGTGCAGGAGAAAGTCAGGGGTCCGGATGGGTCCGAATAGGCCACCCTCACGTCATGTTTTGGCAAAGGAGTCCTGATTCCCCGGATATCCATGATGTCCACGAAGTCCGCCTCGAGCATCATCGCGAGTGGGACCCGGAGTTGAAATGGGCCATGGTTGTGGACTGTCAATTCTTCCAGCAGACCGTTGGAAAAAAAGAAACGTCTTCGATCAACCAACAAGGGGCCGTCAATGGCGAGACGCGGATCGATGGATCCATCTACAAAGGATGACAGGGCGGGACCGAGCAATCGCAGGTGGCGGAAATACGGAGAGGTGGGGTCCCCATTTCCGGAAAGGGAGGCGGAAAAAAGGGGCAGCAATGCTCTTCCGTCAAGGAGAAGAAGAAGTTGAGCGAGATGGCGCATCCCCTTCCAGTAAAGCCCGTAGAATGGAACGCGATCAGAATCGAAATCCATCGTGTTGTCCCACAACCCGAGGGAATCGCCATTTTTCTGGAGATGGTCATTGACGGTTAGTGCCAAAGGGATATGGGTTCTTGCTTCTTCCCGGTCATGTGTCGTCAAAGTCTTTCAATCCTCCTGGAAAATGTTTCCAAAAGCGCCTCTTCCACCATTGGGGCCCAAGTCAGATTTACGGAAATGCGAAGACGCTCTTCGCCGAAAGGAACAGTCGGGTATCGGAGGACAGGAACGGCAAACCCCAAATCCATCAATTTAGAGGACTCGAGTTCAAGTGTCTCCTGATCCCCCCGCAAATTCAGAATCGGGGAAAGGGATACGTGTCCTGTGAGTTTCGTCTGCCATTTTTCACTCAATGTCTGAAGGGACTTGGGGAGGTGGGAGTCAGTCTCAAGAAGGTCGAGACTGCTCAGAGAGGCGGCCAGGACGGCCGGGGGAAGGGCGGTGGTGTAAATCAGCGGGCGGGCGAGGGAGGTGAGAATGATTTTCCCGGCCTCCCCCAGGATGGCAAAGCCCCCGTGGCTTCCAAGGGCCTTGGAAAATGTTCCCGTCACGATCATGTGATCGGGATCGAATTCGAGGGAGAAGTGCTCAAGGCCCCCTCGTCCCGTTGTTCCAAGAGTTCCTGTCGCATGGGCGTCGTCGATGATCAGGATTCCTCCTGTTTCCCTGACGATCTCCAGGAGCTCGGGAATCGGTCCGAGATCTCCGCTCATACTGAAAAGCGACTCTGAAACGATCATGGGAGTGCCTCTCCCGCTTTTACGGAGATGACCTCTGATCCATTCCCAGTTCCTGTGGGGATATACATGAATCGGTTTTTTGAGCAGTCTCAGACCGTCAATGAGAGAGGCATGGTTTTCCGCATCCGAATAGATGGCCCCCGCATGGGACCCAAAAACCGACACCGCGGACAGGTTAGCATGGTATCCCGATGAAAAGATGAGTCCGGCACCGGCTCCCTTTGACTTGAAATGGGCGATCCTTGTTTCGAGAGCCTCGTTAAGCGGGTGATTCCCGGAGAGGTAACGGGATCCTGTGGATCCGGCTCCGGATTTCCGAAGAGCCTCGATCGACGCTTCGATAACCTTGGGATGTCCCGCAAGACCGAGGTAGTTGTTCGAAGAGAGAGACGGCAGGAGCGGGGGCGGCATCCTTTTGACCCTTCCCGCTTCTTCGATCGAATTAAGGAAAAAGGCCAGGAACGGGCTTCTGGTCCCGGACTCGTTCATTCCGTTCTTCCTTCTGAATGAAAATCGTCACCGACGGAAGGGATCAATCTCAGCCGGGGATGAGACGTCAGGAGACTCCCGGAAGATTGTCGATCAAACAATACGGGAGTGTGTCTGAGTTCGTTGATGAGAGTTCGGAGGTGAAGGGTGGGGAAGACGACATAAAGTCGTCCGCCCCTTCCGTACCCGGCTTTCTTCATATGGGGAATCCGGACATATCCGAAAGGTCGAGAGGCCACATATCCGGTGGTGTATGAAGGATCGTCCGACGCGCAAATTTCAGCCACAACCGATTCGGAGGCGAGGACCTTGCTCGCCAGAACAAGGGCATCGATGAATCGGTGATTCGGTTTTTCCAGATAGTTGTCCAGCATCTCTTCGAGTGCCCGGCGGAGAGAGGGTTCGCATCCGACGTGGGTTGTCCTGATGCCGGAATCTCCCTCTGCCAGGATGGGCTCGCCCAAGCTCGTGACGATCAGGGCCCCATGGCGGGGGAGGTTTCCCATGATTTCTTGTTTGAATATCTCCATAATCCGTTCCGTTTTCCCTTCCGGAAGCAGGCAATCCAGGATCTCTCGAAGGCCTATTTCCGACTCATCGCAAGAAAGGCTTTCCATGAACTGAACCGGAAGAAGGGGCTTCCTGCGAATCTCCTTTCCCGGAACCGGGTCGATGGTGACAATCTGCTGGGGCGGGGGAATGGCGTCATTCAGGAGATGAGGGAGGAGTCGATCCGAAAAGGAGGATAATACGTGATCGAGGTCCCGGGCGGGGACAAGATCCTCCGCTCCTGAAAGATGAGTTCCTTCCTGGTGAATGCGCATTCTGATGCTGAAGTAAAACTCTTCAGTCACCTGACGGGGGTGGCCGAAGATATGGAGTGGGGTGGGACGATGTCGTACCCCTGCTCCCGGATCATCCGGATGTCCTCATCGGGAGACCGACCCGAACGGGTGAGATAGTTACCGATCATGACCCCATCGGCCCCGTGGGTAAAGATTTCGGAATGGCGGTCTTTGAGCGCCGGCATTCTTCCTCCGCAAATCCGGACTTCTTTTTTGGGGAAGAAAAGCCTTGCGACCGAAATGACACGAAGTGCCTCTCCCGTTTCGATCCCCGATCCGCTGTCGAATAGCGGGGTGCCTGCTATGGGGACCAGGAAGTTTATGGGGATAGAGTCGACGTCGAGATCACGAAGAAGGTCGAAGAGGGAAACCCTGTCATCGACAGACTCCCCGACTCCGAAGATTCCTCCTGAACAGACGGACATGCCCACCTCTTTGGCCTTGAGAACCGTTTCGATCCTGTCATCGTACGAATGGGTCGTCACGATGTTCGGAAAATGATTCCGGGAGGTTTCGAGGTTGTGATGGAGCCTGTTGAGGCCGGCATCCCTGAGGATCTCGACTGTATTTTTGCTTACAGAGCCGAGGGTGGCGCAGGACCAGAGGCCAAGGTCGTCTCTTAACCTGCCAAGGGCGTTCTCCACGACCCGAAGTTCGACCGGGTTTTCAAGAGTACGGCCGCTGGTCCCGATGCAAAATCGTCGCGTCCCGTTGTCCCTAGCCTTCCTTGCGGCCTCGACGATGGTATCGGCGGCCATGAGATCATAAGTCGGGGCAATGGTCCGGAAATGGGTCGACTGGGCACAAAAGTGACAATCCTCCGAGCATCCCCCTGACTTGGCGTTCATCACCGTGCAGGGGTCGATCAGGTTGCCTCTGTGTGCTTCCCGGACGGTATCTGCACCTTCCTGAATCAGGGGCGCATACTCTTCCGGCAGGGAAAAAAGCCAGCGAGCATCTTCTTTGGTTATCGAATTCCCTTGCCTGGCCGTTTCGGCGCAAGATAAGATCCGCGAAATGATCTCGTTTTCACTGGGCATCGTGCATCCTTAGTTAGATGGAAATTGCGTGAGACTTAAAAATGATCCGAAATAAATATCGGGTATTTTTCATCGTGTTCTGTCAAAGCCTAACAAAGAGATAGGGCAACACCTTTTTTACCTCTTAAAATTTAGCGCAAATCATTGGGAAATGCCATTGGAGGATGATGAAGATCCTGTGAGGAAAAGACAAAGACTTTTATCTAAGATCCGTAAACCTTTGTTTTCTTGACACGGAATGGGGGGCGGATTACTATTTTTTTAGGATAGTTGCTCATGTGTCATTCCAAATTCGATCAGCGAGGAGTCCCGCCATGATGGACAAATTTACCGAAAAGGGTCGAAAGGTTATCATTATGGCCCGTGAGGAAGCCGAGAAGCATCAGAATGATTATCTCGGAACCGAGCATATTGTGCTGGCTCTTGTTTCCGATCCTGATGGCGTTCCCGTGGCAGTTCTCAAGAGGATGGGTTTGACTCCCGATCAGGTTCGGATGGAGATTGAACGAAATCTTCTGAACGGGACGGCCACGCTGACCTTCGGAGAACTGCCCCTGACACCCCGGGTCAAAAGGGTCATCGAATATGCTGTGGATGAGGCCAGATTGCTGGGTCATACCCATATAGGATCCGAACATCTTCTACTGGGTGTACTCAGGGAGGAAGACGGAATAGGAGGAAAGATACTTCGTGCCCTTGGCTCCAATCTCCTTGCAGCCCGCCAGTTGACGGCAAGCCTTCTGAAGAAGTCAGGGGCCGGCACGGTGCGGGAGAAGGAGCGAAAGAGCAATACGCCGGCTTTGGACGAGTTTGGTCGTGATCTGACCCAGATGGCCACTGATGGGGGCCTGGATCCGGTGATCGGCCGGCACGACGAGATCGAGCGGGTCCTGCAGATTTTGGGTCGCAGGACAAAAAACAACCCTGTTCTCATCGGTGAGTCCGGCGTTGGAAAAACGGCCATTGTAGAGGGACTTGCCCAGAAGATCGTTAATGGAGAGGTGCCGGACAACCTGCTCAACAAGCGGGTTGTTGCACTGGATCTGGGATCCCTGGTGGCGGGAACAAAGTACCGGGGCCAGTTTGAGGAGCGCCTCAAGGTGGTCATGAAAGAGGTGGTGACGGCAGGAAATATCATCGTGTTCATTGATGAGCTTCACACCCTTGTCGGAGCGGGTGCCGCAGAAGGATCGATCGATGCCTCGAACATGCTGAAGCCCGCCCTGTCCCGGGGCGAAATCCAGTGCATCGGAGCAACGACTCTGGACGAATACCGGAAATACATTGAAAAAGACGGGGCCCTCAAGAGACGTTTTCAGCCGATTTACGTCAACGAACCTCCTGTGGAGGAAGCCGAACGCATCATTCTGGGGCTGAGGGACAGATATGAGGAGCATCACGGGGTGGTCATCACGGATGCCGCTGTCCATGATGCGGTCGTTCTCTCGGAGCGTTACGTGACCGACCGATTCCTCCCGGACAAGGCGATCGACATCATCGATGAAGCCGGCTCCCGCGCCAAGCTCAAGAGTTTCTCCCTTCCGCCAGAGATCAAGGAGCTCGATCAGCATCTTAAGCGCTCCCTCAAGGGCAAGGAACAGGCGATCAAGCAGCAGAACTTCGAGGAGGCTGTCCGCCTTCGGACCCAGGAAGACATTCTCCGGAAGCAGATCGACGATGAGAAGCTCAAGTGGAAGGCCGAGCAGGAAAAAAACAGGCCTGTCATCGGAGGGGAAGAGGTGTCGGTGATTGTCTCCAAGATGACGGGCATCCCCCTGACCAAGATTGAGGAAGGAGAGAGCGAGCGTCTCCTGAAGCTTGAAGAGGAACTCCATCGGCGCGTGGTGGGACAGGATGAGGCCATATCTGCGGTGGCGAGAGCCATCCGGCGGTCTCGGGCTGGCATCAAGGGGGAGAAGCGGCCGATCGGTTCCTTCATATTCCTCGGCCCGACCGGAGTTGGAAAGACGGAACTCGCCCGGACCCTGGCAGAATCCCTCTTCGGAAACGAAGATGCGCTTATCCGGGTCGATATGTCCGAATATATGGAGCGGTTCAATGTATCGCGCCTGACGGGAGCCCCTCCCGGATACGTCGGCTATGAAGAAGGCGGACAACTGACGGAAAAGGTGAGAAGGCGTCCTTATTCTGTTATTCTTTTCGACGAGATAGAAAAAGCCCACCCCGACATGTTCAATGTCCTGCTTCAGGTTCTCGATGATGGATTTATCACGGACAGCCTCGGTCGGAAGATCGATTTCAAGAACACTGTGATGATCATGACTTCGAATCTCGGAGCGCGGGCGATCGAAAAGGAGGGCTCTTTAGGCTTCCAGCGTGGGGCGGGGGAGGTGCGTGAAACCTTCATCAAAAACACGATCCAGGATGATCTCAAGAGGACCTTCAATCCAGAGTTCCTGAACCGGATCGATGAGATTGTTGTCTTCCATCCCCTCGATGAGAAACAGCTTGAATCGATCGTCGACATTCGGATCGCGGAGCTCAACAAGAGGCTCGAGCCCAAGGGGATCGTTCTCGAAATCGACCCCGAGGTCAAGAAATGGCTCGTAAAGGAAGGGTATCAGCCAAACTATGGCGCCAGACCGATGCGCCGGGCCATTCAGCGTCATATCGAAGACCGCCTGTCGGAAAAGGTGATCGCCGGCTCTCTCCACCCCGACAAGAAAGTTCGGGTCGTGCTGAGGGAAGGCCAGCCCGTGTTTATCGAGGAAGACTCCATGGCTGCCGTTATTTAGATCTGTCGCTTTCGATGATCCTCGCCATTGAGAGTTCTTGCGACGATACGTCTGTGGCCCTGGTCGATATGACCGGGGCCCTTTTTTTTCACCGGTCCCTGTCCCAGAACGATCTTCATGCCCCTTTCGGAGGCGTCGTTCCCGAGCTGGCTTCCCGTACACACTCCGAGAGGCTTCCGTTTCTTGTCGAACAGGCTTTTTCCGAAACGGGTCTTTCGCTGGACCAGATTTCGGCGGCTGCCCTGACCGTGGGGCCTGGACTTTCCGGGGGACTTTTGGCCGCGATCTCCTTTCTGAAAGGGCTTTGCTGGGCCAGGGGGATTCCCATGGTTCCCGTTCATCACATCCGGGCCCATCTGCGAGTGGCTCTCGATCCTCTCCTCCCGGTTCCCCTCGAATCCCTGGGCCTCGTGGTCTCCGGTGGTCATACACATCTCTACCGCATTAGGGACTGGCCGGATCTCGATCTTTTGGGACGGACCACGGACGATGCCGCGGGTGAGGCCTTCGACAAGGGGGCCAAGGCGCTGGGACTACCCTATCCCGGGGGACCTGCGATCGAGAAGCAGGCCTCTCTTTGGAACGGACCTTTGCTCAAGTTTGTCCGGGGGATCCATCCGCAGAACCCCTTCGATTTCAGCTTCAGTGGTTTGAAGACGGCCTTTGTCGGTTACATCCGACAATCGGGAGCGGATTCCACGAAAATTCCCCAGCTTGCGGCCTCCTATCAGTCTGCCATCGTGGACCATCTGATCGATCGAATCGGAAAGGCCCTGGAGAATTTTCATCCGCCTGCCCTTCTTGTGGGCGGCGGTGTGGCCGCCAATCTGCATTTTCGTTCCCGGCTCGAACTTCTCTGTGAAGAAAAGGGGATTCCTCTCTATATGGCACCCCGCCCCCTTTGCGGAGACAACGCAGTTATGGTAGCTTTGACAGGTTTGGAATTATTCCGGTCGGGTCGTGGGGTGATGTCTCCCTACGACGAAATCCGTCCAAGACCAAGATGGGATGAGGATTAAGCGGAGTCTTCGTGTTTGAGAAGCGTTTGACCGGACTCATCGTCCGTGCCGTGACGTCGGCGGCCGCCGATGAAGGGTGGCCCCAGGAAACTCTGAAGCCAGTTCTTGAACGGGGCATTCGCCTCGAGTGGCCGAAGAAGGAGGAGTTTGGAGACCTTTCCACGCCATTGGCCCTGGGGCTTTCCAGGAGCCTCGGAAAGTCCCCACGGGTTCTCGCAGAGAAGATCCTTCAGGCTCTCAAGGGGGATCCGGAATCGGAGCGCCTGCTGGACCGGATTGAAATTGCGGGGCCAGGGTACATCAACCTGACCCTCTCATCCGCCTTTCTCTTAGAATTCCTCGAATCGGTGATTTTGTCGGATGATCTGGCAGAGAAGGTCTCCCTTCCCAGGACCATCAATGTCGAGTTCGTCAGCGCGAATCCGACAGGGCCCCTGCACGTCGGGCACGGACGCGGAGCGGCCTTCGGGGATTCCCTGGCCCGTATTCTGAGAGAAGTCGGCCATCGGGTTTCCACCGAATACTACATAAACGATGCCGGAAATCAGATGAACATGCTGGGCAAATCCGTCTACCTGGCTTTCCGGAAGCTCGAGGGAAGCTTCACGCCGGAAGAGAAATCCCGGCTCCTCGGGGACGGTGACGGCTATCGGGGAGACTACATTCCCGAGATTGCCCGGAAAATCCGGGACGATCAAGCGCTGCTCTCTCCTGAGGTCCGCTCCGAAGCTCTGGCCGGCCAATTCACAGACCGGGTCCAGTCTGCCTTCACCCATGTGGCCCAAACCGAAATCATGGCCGGAATTCGCGAGGATCTCAGACGTTTTGGCGTCTCTTTCGATCGGTTCTTTTCGGAAAAATCCCTTCATGAATCTTCGGGCGGAGGGGGCCCTTCCCGGATCACCACCTGGATCGATCTCCTGGAGCGCGAATCGGGGGGCATTGTTTACGAATCCGAAGGGGCTGTCTGGTTTCGGACCACGGCCATGGGCGACGACAAGGATCGGGTCCTTAAAAAGTCGGACGGATCCTATACCTATTTTGCGGCCGACATCGCCTACCATGCCGACAAGATCGACCGGGGATTCGAAACCCTCGTGGACGTATGGGGAGCCGACCACCATGGATATCAGGCGCGCATGCAGGCGGTGGTGGAGACCCTCTCCGAACGGGCCGGCAAGTCTGTCGCGCTCAAGGTCTGCCTGATTCAGCTGGTTTCCCTTCTCCGGGAGGGAAAGGCTGTCAGCATGTCCACGAGAGCGGGAGAATACGTGACGCTTGGCGAAGTTCTCGACGAGGTCGGCGTCGACGCGACCCGTTTTTCGTATCTGACGCGGAGCCATGAATCCTCCCTTGAGTTCGATTTGGCCAAGGCTAAGGAACGTTCGATGGACAATCCCGTCTTTTACGTCCAGTACGCCCACGCCAGGGTCAGGAGTCTTCTGGCCCAGGCCGCCCTCCGAAATGTCCGGCATGAACGCTTTTCCTTGGAGGACCTTGCCTTTCTGACCGAGCCGGAAGAACGTTCCCTGATCAGGCTCCTGGCCCAGTTCTCCGGGGTCCTTCTTCGCGCGGCGGACTCTTTCGAGGTCCATCCCCTGACCGACTATCTGATCACGCTGGCTGGTGCCTACCATCATTATTATTTCCACCACCGGATTCTTTCGTCGGAAGAAAAGGACCGGCCGGTCATGATCGCCAGAATCGGTCTTTCCATCGCAGTCTCCAGGGTCCTGAAGAAGGGGTTGTCTCTCCTGGGCGTTTCGGCACCGGATACGATGTGACGCTGCCGCAATTTTTCAGGGTCCTGGATCGGGATGCCGGTTCAAGAGCCCGGACCGGTCTTCTCCACACCTCCCATGGAGTCGTCGAAACGCCGGCCTTCATGCCGGTGGGCACGCGGGGAACGGTCAAGGGGATGACGCCGGATTCCCTTGCGGCTTGTGGCGTTTCCATTCTTCTGGTCAACGCTTTTCATCTCTGGCTCCGCCCAGGCACGGAGATCGTCTGCCGGGCCGGAGGCATCGGCCGGATGATGGGGATCGAAGTTCCGACTCTTTCCGACAGCGGCGGATATCAGGTCCTGAGCCTTCTTCACCGGCGCAAGGTGACGGAGGAGGGGGTTTCCTTTCTGTCCCCCTACGATGGGGCAAAGGTCTTCCTGTCTCCAGAGCTGGCAGTATCGATTTCGAGCGACCTTGGTGTCGATATCCGGATGGTGCTCGACGATCTCGCCGGAGTGGGAGAGCCTTCGGAGCGGATCGCCCAGGCAATGGAACGGACGCACCGGTGGGCCAGACGATCCCTGGATGTCTGGAATCCGACGGAGTCCGCCGCCCTTTTCGGGATTGTCCAGGGAGGTGTGGATCCGGGCCTGCGCGAAAAAAGCGCGGAGGGTCTCGTGGGACTCCGTGGAAAGGAGGGACAGGCATTTTCAGGCTTTGGTATCGGCGGGCTTGGAGTCGGAGAAAGCTTCGAAGAGCGGTGCCGGGTGCTGTCAAAAACCCTGCCCATCCTTCCGGATAACCGCCCGCGTTACCTCATGGGGGTGGGATATCCCGGTGACATCGTCGAGGCCGTTCGCCATGGGGTTGATCTTTTCGACTGCGTTCTCCCCACGAGAAATGCCCGCAACGGAATGTACTTCACCTGGAATGGTCCGATTTCCATCCGCAACGCCCGGTACCGGGAGGACGATGGGCCGATCGACCCCGCATGTCCGTGTGCCACCTGCCGGCGTCACTCCCGGTCCTACCTTCACCACCTGGTGAAGAACGCCGAACTGACCGGAGCCATTCTGGGGACGATCCACAATGTATGTTTTTATATGAATCTCATGTCGGAAATACGTCGTCGCATTTCGGAGGGCCGCCTTTCGGGGTGGGACTCTCCCTGCTTCAAACCACGGGAAACTGAAGGAGCGAAAAAATGAATCCCCCTGCCCAGGCCGGATCTTCGGCACAGACGATCATGCAGTTGGTCCCCATTCTTCTCATCATCGTTCTGTTTTACGCCCTCGTCATCTTTCCGCAGAAGAAACGCCAGAAAAAAATGGCGGAATTTCTGGCCTCCCTCAAGGTCGGGGACCGGGTGGTCACGGGAGGAGGCCTTGTGGGAACGGTGGCGGGGATCCGGGACCGCCAGGTGGAACTCGAAATCGCTCCCGGCGTGACGATCACCGTGATGAAACAGGCGATTCTGACCCTTGAGTCCTGACAGCATTCCTCTCAAGACACTCATGAACCGGGAGAATAGAATTCATGCATAGAAGGAATGTCCGAGGCCGAATTTCCCTGCTTGTCCTCTTCACCGTCCTGTCCATCCTTTGGCTCCTTCCCTCGCTTCCTGTGTGGAAAAGCCTCCCCCAGTCCCTCCGGAACGACCTTCCCGGAGGATCCATTTCCCTGGGGCTGGACCTTCGGGGGGGGATGTCGCTGACCCTCCAGGTTCTGGAGGACAAAGCCGTTTCCGGTACCCTCGACGAAATCGCCTCGGCTCTTTCGGAAAAGGGCGTCAAGCCCGTCGTCTCCGGATTGTCCCTCTCCTTTCCCGTTCCGAATCCGGCAACCCGGAAGACCATCCTCGACTGGGTCTCATCCCGGGCCCCCTATCTCCAGAAGGTGACGGACAAGGACTCCCGACTCTCCTTTCTCCTTCCCCAAAGCGAAGTCCTGAGGATAAAAAAGCACGCCATGACCCAGGCCATGGAGGTCATCCGGAACAGGATCGACCAGTTTGGCGTGGCCGAACCGGTCATCGAACAGCAGGGAAAGGACCGGATCCTGATTCAGCTTCCGGGGGTGACCGACCCGGAAAGGGCCATGGCCCTGATCGGAAAGACGGCCCGGCTGGAGTTCAAGCTGGCGGACGATTCGGCCGATCCGGCAACTTTTTTGAACGGCAAGACGCCCCTTCCGGCCGGAGAGGAAATTCTGTACGGAAATCCTTCCGACAAGGGGGGAGGCCGGATCCCCTACCTTCTCAAGTCCCGGCCCCTGATGAGCGGCGACATGATCAGCGATGCCCGCGTGGCCTTCGGACAGTTCAACGAACCCTATGTCTCCCTGACCTTCAACAGCTCGGGCTCGAAGCTCTTTGACCAGATCACCAGGAACCACGTCAAGCAGAGGCTTGCGATCGTTCTGGACAAGACCGTCTATTCCGCCCCGGTCATCCAGGAAGAGATTTCAGGTGGTCAGGCCCAGATCACAGGCAGCTTTTCCATGAAGGAAGCGAAGGATCTGGCGATTGTGCTCCGTTCGGGGGCTCTGCCGGCTCCGGTGAGGATCCTCCAGAACGTGACTGTCGGCCCTTCCCTCGGAAAGGATTCGATCCGGGCCGGCCTCCACGCGACGATGATCGCCCTCGTCCTGGTACTCCTCTTCATGGCCATCTACTATCGTTTTTCCGGAGTGGTGGCGGACTTTGCCCTGATGCTCAACATGCTGTTCCTGATGGGGGCCATGGCGGCCCTCCACGCCACGCTGACACTGCCGGGAATCGCCGGAATCATCCTGACGGTGGGGATGGGGGTCGACTCCAACGTCCTTATCTTCGAGAGGATACGAGAGGAAATCCGCTCAGGCCGGCCTGTCAGATCTTCGATCGATGCCGGATACGACAAGGCATTTTTGACCATTGTGGACTCCCACGTCACTACCCTGATCACCGCGGTCATCCTTTTCATGTTCGGGACGGGGCCCATCAAGGGATTCGCTGTGACCCTCACGGTGGGAATCGCCATCAACCTCTTCACCTCCCTTGCAGGGACCCGAATTGTCTTCGACCTTCTCTCAAGACGTTCGAAGCTGGAACGCCTTTCAATATGAACGCATGTCTAATCCGGGGATGCCACGATGTTTGAACTGATCCGCAATCCATCCATCGATTTCATGGGAAAGAAAAAGATTTCCCTGGCCATCTCCTCCGTTCTTGTGGTGGTCGGCCTGCTGGCCCTTCTCCAGATCGCCCGGGGCAAGGCCAATCTCGGGATTGACTTCACGGGGGGAACGGCCCTCATGGTGCACTTTGAACACCCCCCCTCCCTGGCGAGCGTCCGTGACGTCCTCTCGACACATGGATTTCCCGGGGCCCAGATCCAGAACGTCAACAATACCTCGGATCTTTTCATCCGGATCAAGGTCCGCAGGGAGGCGACCCACTCGGTGACCGAATCCCTGCTTGCCCTCCTGCGCACCAGCTTTCCCGGAAATCCCATGACCATCCGGCAGTCCATCGAGATCGGACCGACCATCGGAAGCGAGCTGGCGGGGAAGGCCCTGGTTGCCATTTTCTTCTCCCTGGTCGGATTCATTCTCTATATTGCCGTCCGCTTCGAATTCCGGTTCGGTCTGGCCGCCGCGATCTCGACCTTCCACAATGTGATCGCCGTGCTGGGGATCCTTTATCTCCTGGGGACCGAGATCAATCTTCTGATCGTCACGAGCCTTTTGACCCTGGCCGGATATTCCCTGACCGATACGGTGGTCGTTTTCGACAGGATCCGGGAACAGATGCGCCGCTCCGTGCGCCAGACCCCCGAACAGCTGATCAACTCGGGAATCAATCAGGTACTCAGCAGGACGGTTGTGGTATCATTAACTGTGGAATTGGTCCTTCTGGCCCTGTTGATCGGCGGGGGCCCCGTGATACACGCCTTTTCCCTGGCCCTTTTCATCGGGGTCATGATCGGGACCTATTCTTCCATATTCGTGGCCAGTCCGCTTCTCCTGGTTCTGCCGGGAAAGCGGAAGGGGCTGGGGGGAGCGTTAAGGAAAACGGCTCCGGAGAGCAATCGGGTCTAGCTTTTTCTCCGGACTTTGGAAAGGATCAGTCGGGTGCACGGTGGAATCGACATTTCAGAGGTGTTGGGAAGCATTGGTCTCTTTGTCCTGCCACCCGTGACAGTAATCATCATCCTCTATCTCAAAAAGAAAAATGTCATCTGAGGAGTGCCTTGCCGGGATCATGGGCCGGATCCTCCCTCAGGACGGCGGGTCTTTATTCGAAGGTATCTGACCATGGACCAGGATGTCGCCGGACGTGAAAACCAGACATGGGATGTGGCCAATATGCCGGATGAGGAGGTCTATGCCCAAGCCAAGGCCTGGGGACTCGATCCGGTCTGGGTCCGTGTTCTGTTTCGAAGGGGAATAGATCCCCAGTCCTTCGTCAATGACATCCAGGCCCCAAGTCCCCCCGGGGACGACTCTCTCGGGGATATGGGACCTTCCCGTTCCTGGTTCCATGAGCTTCTTGCCAGTCGGGAGCCGGTGCTCGTCTATGCCGATCTCGATGTCGACGGTCTCGCCGCGGCGGCCATTCTCTCCCGATTCCTGACCCATAGGCGCCACCCGCATTCCGTTCTCCTGACAAACCGGGAGGACGGCCGTTCGGTCCGGCCCTCCCGGATCCTTCCCCTTCGAGACCAGGGAGTCCGACGAATCATCGTGGCCGACATGGGGGCTTCGAGCGCTCCCGTCCTTCGGATGCTCCTCTCCGAAGGAATATCGTGCCTTGTTGTGGACCATCATCTGATTCCCGAGGAATGGCCCCGGGCCACCGTGCCCCTGGTTCATCCCTCCGGTCGTTCCGCCCTGACCTCGGCGGGTTCGGCCTATGCATTGATCAGGCCTTACCTCGCGCCGGAGGAGGAGCCCCAGATGGCCTTTCTGGCGGGCTTGTCCGTCCTCGGGGACAGGGCCCCGCTTCTCCGGGAGAACCGATATTTCATCCGGGTCCTGGTCTCCGAAGAGGCCCTCTCATCCTTTCCGGGAATTCGCCTCCTCCTACGACGAAGACTCCGGCGGGATCCGATCGTCAGCGATTTTTCTTTCGGGGTCATCCCCTTCCTGAACGCCCCCGGACGCATGGGAGATCCGCGTCCGGCATTCGACCTCCTGATGGCCTCCTCTTCGGAAACCTGCGAGAAAAACGTCCTTCTCCTTTTGGAGATGAACCGGAAAAGACAGGAACTGGAAGCGCTTTTGTATGACGAAATCAGGAAAAAAGGGCCGATGGGGTGGTTTCTCTTCGACAAGGACTGGTTTCCGGGTGTGCTGGGCCGCGTTGCCCACCGGATTTCCGAGGAATGGGACAGATCAGTCTTTGTCGGAACGCTGACCGCCTCGCTGACGGTGCGAGGGTCGATCCGCTGCCGCAACAACGACCGCTTCCCCGAAATCATGAAGGCGCTCGTGGGCCTGCCGGTCCACGGCGGGGGCCATCCGATGGCGGGTGGGCTCGAATTTCCGCTGAGCGCTCTTTCCGAGGTCTCCCTTCGGTTGAACAAGGTATTGAACCATGAGGTTCCCGCGGAAAAGGGAAACAGAATCCCCGATTCCGTTGATGGGCCATTGAAAATCGATGCCTTTCTACCGGCATATTTTCGTAATCCCGTATTCTGGGAGGGATACAGCAAGCTCTTCCCCTTCGGGGAAGGCTTCGCCTCGCCGCTTTTCGGAGTTCGACGGGCGAGAATCGAGCGCCTCGAAGACGGCTTCGGACGAATGCAGGTCTGTTCCTACCGGTGGCGACACGGGAGCGGGCGGGCTTTTTTCCGGGACGGAGGGGATCCTCCCCGTCCCGGACAGGACTGCGATCTTGTCGTAACGCCCGAGATAAGGGGCAAGGGGGATTATCTTGAACGCCTCTTCGTTGTTATCCAGCACCGACAGGCCTGAAGGAGGGGGCTCCGACTTTCCGGAGCGCCCCCACGCGGCGAGAGACGGGGTCGTCACGATCGACACCCTTCTCGAAGCCGTTGCCGGGTACAACCCCGGGGCCGAGGGGCTCGACCTCATCCGCAAGGCCTATCTCATGGCTCTCGCATCCCACGAAGGCCAGATGCGCCAGTCGGGGGACTCCTACATCAATCATCCCCTGAATGTCGCGATGATCCTGGCGGAGATGAAGGTCGACACCTACTGCCTCGTGACGGCCCTTCTTCACGATACCCTCGAGGACACATCCCTCACTCCGGAGCAGATCGAGACCGCCTTCGGCAAGAAAGTGCTCCAGATGATCGACGGGGTCACGAAGATCGGAAAGTTTCATTTCAAGAAATCCCGGGCTGAAAAACAGGCCGAAAACTTCAGGAAGATGCTCCTCTCGATGTCCGAGGACATTCGCGTCCTGCTGGTCAAGCTGGCCGATCGGCTTCACAACATGCGAACCATTCAGTGGCTCGATCCCGCGAAACAGAAGAACATCGCCCAGGAAACGCTCGATATCTATGCCCCTCTGGCCAACCGCCTGGGAATCGGGTGGATCAAACTCGAACTGGAGGACCTTTCCTTTTCCGTCCTCGATCCGGAAACCTACGCCGATCTCCGGGCCCGGGTGGCCCGCAAGAGAAAGGAGCGGACGAACTACATCGACCAGATCATCCGCTCCGTTTCCAGGGCCCTGGCCGAAAATGGGATCCCGGGCCGCGTCGAGGGCCGCTACAAGCATATCTACAGCATCTACCGGAAGATGACGCTCCAGGAGATCCCCTTCGACGAGATCTACGATCTCATGGGGATCCGGGTGATCACGGACACCAAGCTCCACTGCTATGGGATCCTGGGTCTCCTGCACGGGATCTACAAGCCCATGTCTGGCCGGATCAAGGACTTCATCGCCGTGCCGAAGTCCAACATGTACCAGTCCCTCCACACCACGGTCATTGCTCCGGAGGGGGTTCTGGTGGAGTTCCAGATCCGGACGGAGGAGATGCACCGGGTCGCCGAGGAGGGGGTCGCCGCCCACTGGAACTACAAGGAAAGCGCAGACGGGGCCCCCGCCATGGCCGATCTCAAGGTCGTGACCTGGCTCCGCCAGCTTGTGGAATGGCAGAAAGAGCTGTCCGACAACCAGGAATTCATGAATTCCGTCAAGCTGAACCTCTTTCCGGACGAGGTCTATGTCTTCACCCCGGCCGGCGATGTCCGGGAGATGATCAAGGGGGCGACGGCGATCGACTTCGCCTACGGCATCCACACCGAAGTCGGCCATCACACCGTGGGGGCCCGAGTCAACGGCCGCTGGGTTCCGATCAAGACCGTCCTCGAGAGCGGGGATGTGGTCGAAATCATCACCAATCCTTCCCAGACGCCGAGCAAGGACTGGTTGCGCTTTGTGGCGACCCCCCGGGCCCGGGCTCGGATCAGGCACTGGATCAAGGAGGAGGAGACGCGCCAGAGCGCAGATATCGGATTGCGCTCGCTCGAGTCGGAATCCCAGAAGCTCCACCGGCGGTGGACCGAGTTTCTGAAACCCCCCTATCTTGAGACGGTGCTGTCTTTTTCCGATCTTCCGGAGCCGACACTGGAAGATGTCTATTCCCGGATCGGGTTCGGACGCCTTTCGGCCGCGTCCGTTCTTCGAAAGCTTCTTCCTGAACAGGGGGGCTATCTTCTTGCGCCCTCGACTCCAGTCCCGCTCAAGGAACAGATACCCATCGTCGTTCGCGGGGGAGGAAAGGATCTTCTGATCGGTCTGGCGGGATGCTGCAGCCCCGTCCCAGGAGAGGAAATCGTGGGCTATGTCACCCGGGGGCGCGGGATCATCGTCCACACCGCGGACTGCCCCAACCTCGTCCACCTGTCCCTGGAGCAGGACCGCCTGGTACCGGCGGTCTGGGATTCCTCGAAGGACGCCATCTTCGACGTTCACCTTCGGGTGTCGATGGAGGACAAGCCGGGCATGCTGGCCGCCGTCTCCTCCGTCATCTCGGAGAGGGGAGCGAACATCACCCATGCGGAGGTGAAGCAGGCCAAGCACCGCATGGGTGTCCTCGACTTCACCATCACCGTCGGGAACCTCGCCCACCTTCAGGAAATCATGACCCGCGTCCAGCACGTCAAGGGGGTCGTCCGGGTCCAGCGGATGAAAACCTCCGGTGACCAGGCCACCCACTCCCACTTTTAACGAGATATCGGAGGATCCATGGATTCAGCCGGGCGGGATAGGCTGCTTGCCGAACATATCCGGGCTAGGCCTCACCTGCGCGATATTTTTCAGTTTTACGAAAAAATAGAGGAAATCTGGAACACCTCCCGGCCCGATGATCTTCTCGCCTTGGTCGACCTCAGGGATGCCTCCCTCCGGGACCGTCTCTCCCGGGGAATTCCCCTGATCGAACGCCCCGCATTTGCCCGGCTGGCCCTTCCCCAGACCGGCCAGCAGTTTAGAAAGCTCCTGACCGTCATGCGCCAGGGGGGCGGGGAACGGGAACAGTACGCCAGCCGGATCGCGACCTTCATGCGCAATGGCCGGAAGCCGGAAGGGGAGGTGATCGCGGAGCTCCTGGCCCGTGAGGACGGCCATTTCGATACGATCTCCGATACGATGGAGGTTCCTCGTCCGCTTTTGGTTTACCTGCTCAAGATGTCTCTCCGGATCTCCTTCGAGCGTCTCCACGAAACCCTCATCGCTTTCCTGCGGACCCTCGAATGGGAATACACCCATTGCCCCGTCTGTGGAGCCCCACCGGTGATCGGTCAGGCGGTGTCGAACGACCGCCGGCGGTATTACTGCTTCTTCTGCTCCTTTCACTGGGAATCCTCCAAGATGGCGGGATGTCCTTCCTGCGGAGAAACCGATCCCGAGCTTTTCAACCTTCTTTACAAGCACCCCAACGAACATCAGGGAATTCTGGCCTGCGAGGCCTGCCGGACCTATCTCAAGATGGTGGACCAGAGGGCCGGGCCGAACCTTTTGAACCCCGACATTCAGGAGGTCCTGGGTCTTCATCTGGACATGGCGGCCGGCGAGCTGGGGCTCCGACCCCTGGGGCAGCCACTGGTCCAGGCGGAAATCATACGCAGGCCGGGCATCGACGACTATCGTCCTTAGACGGAAAACCATCCGGGATTCATTGACATCAGCGAAAGGACACACATGGACGATACCCCAAGCATTCCCAACATGATCGCAAACTATTCGATCATCATCGTCGGTCTTGTCATGACCGTCTTCATCATCTCGGCCAGCTTCTACTTCATCGTGCGCCGGGAGAAGATTCTGAACAAGCGTTTTCCGCCGGAAGAGCGTAAGGTGGATCCGTGGGGATATCCTATCGAGGACAAAGGAAAAGACAAGAAAAAAAATTCTCCTGACGATCAAGGCGCTTGACAGTTTTTCTCCCTCCTGATATATTTTTAGCACTCATAGTTTTAGAGTGCTAAATCGTGGGGGAGAGGCGTGGCGAACCGGTCGGAGGAGAGGGAGGTTCTGGATCAGAAAAAGTGGCAGGTACTGTCTGCCACCATATCGGGATACATCCGGTCCGCACTTCCGGTCGGGTCGCAATTCGTGACCCGGTCCTTCGGGTTGCCCTATTCCCCCGCCACCATTCGCAATATCATGAGTGCCCTTGAGGATATGGGGTACCTGACTCATCCTCACACCTCGGCCGGTCGCGTGCCGACTGAAAAGGGCTTTCGATACTTCGTCGACCATTCGGATTTCGAAAAGACGGAATTAGAGGAATGGGACAATCTCGTACAGGGAATCGACCGAATCCTCTCCAGGTCCTCCCTGTCCGACTTCAGCGAAGTTCTCTCGAAGGTGGTCGAACAGGTCGGCCGGACCTCCGGTTATGCCGTTTTTCTTGTGGAGACGGGAACGCTTGGCGATGTCCGGGTTATCGGCGTCGAGTCCTTCCCGCTTTCGGGACGACAGGCCCTTCTGGTCGTCATTCTGGAGACAGGACATCTCCTGAAGAAAACCTTCGCCTACCCGGAAGGGATCGGATGGGCCGAGTTCCGGAAAATCGTCGGAAAGCTGAACAGGGTTGGACGCTTCCGGACCCTTTCGGAGTTCCGGGAAGCTCTTCTGTCCGAAATGGAAGGTCTCTCGGCGGCATGGGAGGCGGTCGTCCGGGAGTTAGAGCGCCTGGGTGGAACTCCAGATGTCAAGCTTTTCGGTGCATCCCGATTTGTCAGGGATCCCGAGTTCGCCAGGTCCGGCGATCTCGAATCGGTCTTTCATGCTTTCGAGGAGCAGGTCTCCCTCTTCGGGCTTTTGAGGAAGCGCTTCGAAGACCAGGGCCTGTCGGTCTCGATCGGTTCGGAAAACGAGCTTCCCGGGCTTGAGGTGTGCGCCCTCGTCTCCGCCCCATTGGTTCGGTCGGGGGCCTGGTACGGGACCATCGGCGTGGTCGGACCCGTCCGGATGGACTACGGGCAGGTGATTCCCCTGATGTCCCGGCTTTCGGGACGTCTCAATGACTGGCTGGTCGCTTTCGCCGAAGAAGAATGAGCCACTCCGTCCTGGATGACAGGGTGCGAAGAATGGAAAGGATCGTTGATGTCAGAGAATTTTGAGTCCGTGATCGATCCCTCCGAACAGCCCTCTGGGCAGGAAGACCCGGAGGGGATGGCGGCCGGAGCCCAGGGTCAACCGGAGGAAGCCTCCCCGCAGGAGCGGGAGGCTGACGAGTGGAAGGACAAGTATATCCGGCTCCTGGCGGATTTCGACAATTCCAGGAAGCGCATGGCCCGGGATCTCGACGAGGCCCGGAAATTCGCCAACGAATCCCTTCTGAAAGCTTTTCTTCCCGTCCTGGACAATCTCGAACGGGCCCTCCAGCATGTGGAGGCCAGGGATGTTGCGGAAAACCCCGAATACAAGGCTCTTGTCGAAGGAATCCGGTTGACCCAAAAGCAGTTTGTCGAGCTCCTGGAAAAAAATCATGTGATTCGGGTTCCCGCCGCAGGGACTTCCTTCGATCCGGAGATTCACGAGGCCGTCGGGTATACTGAAAGCGACTCCGTCCCGGAGGGCTCGGTGGTCGATGTCTATCAGGAAGGATACCGGATTCACAACAGGCTGGTTCGTCCGTCCATGGTGACGGTTTCGAAGGGCAAGAGTTCCTGAAAGTATCTTCAAAGGAATGCAGACGGCAGGGATCAGGAGCTGCCAGAAATACATATCATTCTAATGCGAAAGGATTTTATCTATGAGCAAAATCATCGGGATCGATCTGGGAACGACGAACTCCTGCGTGTGCATCATGGAAGGGGGAGAGCCGGTGGTGATCCCGAACCAGGAGGGCTCGCGGATTACGCCGTCGGTGGTGGCCTTTACAGACAAGGGGGAGATTCTGGTTGGACAGGTGGCCAAGCGCCAGGCGATCACCAACCCCGAAAACACCATCTACTCCGTGAAACGGCTGATCGGGCGCAAATACAACGCCGACGAAGTGGTCCATGCGATGAAGCGGCTTCCGTACAAGGTGGTCCCCGGTCCCAACGGAGATGCCTATGTGGAGATCCGGGGCAAACAGTATTCTCCGGCCGAAATCTCCGCCAAGATCCTCATGAAGCTCAAGCAGGCGGCCGAGGATTATCTGGGCGAAAAGGTGACCGACGCCGTCATCACCGTGCCGGCCTATTTCAACGACGCCCAGCGTCAGGACACCAAGAACGCCGGGGCAATCGCGGGGCTGAACGTCCTTAGGATCATCAACGAGCCGACCGCCGCCTCCCTGGCCTACGGCCTCGATAGCAAGAAGGAAGAGAAGATCGCCGTCTACGATCTCGGCGGCGGGACCTTCGACATTTCGATCCTCGAAATCGGCGAAGGTGTCTTCGAGGTGAAGTCGACCAACGGGGACACCTACCTGGGCGGCGACGACTTCGACACCGCCCTCATCGACTTCATCGTGGCTTCCTACCTCCAGGAGTCCGGGATCGACCTCAAGAAGGACAAGATGGCCCTCCAGCGTCTGAAGGAGGCCGCCGAAAAGGCCAAGATCGAGCTTTCCACCGTCATGGAGACCGAGGTGAACCTTCCCTTTATCACCGCCGACGCCTCCGGACCCAAGCATCTTGTCATGAAGATCTCACGTTCGAAGCTCGAGCAGTTGACCGACGGGCTGGTGAGCCATTCCCTCGATCCGGTGAAGAAGGCCCTCTCCGACGCCGGACTCACCGCATCCAACATCGACGAGGTGGTTCTGGTCGGGGGGCAGACCCGCATGCCCAAGGTCCAGGAAACGGTCAAGAAGTTCTTCGGGAAGGAGCCCCACAAGGGCGTGAATCCGGACGAGGTGGTGGCCGTCGGCGCCGCCATCCAGGGCGCGGTGTTGAAAGGCGACGTGAAGGATGTCCTTCTTCTGGACGTGACCCCCCTGTCCCTGGGTCTCGAGACGCTGGGAGGGGTCTTCACCAAGCTGATCGAGCGCAATACCACCATTCCCGCCAAGCGGAGCCAGGTCTTCACCACCGCTGCCGACAAC
>JAKBXW010000013.1 GCA_021840555.1 Nitrospirota bacterium | reverse complement strand
CATTCCGGAATCCCCCGTGAATTACGATTTCTACCAGGCGCAGCTGACATTGTCCGAAACCCTTTTTTCATTCGGCCGGAGACGTTCCCAGGTCCGCCAGAACCGCCATCTCTACAAGGCCAGCCGTAGCCAGTACAGCCGGACCCTCCAGGACACGGTCCTGAACGTCGAAAGGGCCTTTTTCCTGGTCCTGAAGGACCAGAAGCTCATCCGGGTGGACGACCTGACGATCGACGACTACAAGCTCCAGAAACAGGTCGCCGAAATCCGCTACAAGGACGGGGTCGCAACGACCTACGACGTGCTGAACGCCCGGGTCAATCTTTCGAACGCCCTTCTGACGAAGGTCACAGACCGCAACCAGCTCCGGGTGGATCGCCTGACCCTGGACCGGGCCATGGGAGTCGTCTCGAACCAGCCCTACCGTGTGGTCGCGCCTCTCTCACTTCCCACGCCTCCCCTGGTTCCCGATCAGGCGGTGGCGGTCGCCCTTCACAACCGGCCGGACCTCGAGCAGATCACCCAGCAGGCCCTCGCCCAGAAACAGGTGGTGAAGTTCAACCAGGCGCAGTTTTTTCCGACTGTCCAGACAGTCGCCGCCTACAGCCTCGACAGTGAATTTTTTCCTCTCGTCTACAACTGGTCCGTCGGGACGACGCTCACCGTTCCGATCTTCAACGGTTTCCAGTTTGTGAAACAGACCGAGCAGTCCCGGGCCCAGATGAAGCAGACCCTCTTCCAGCGTGAGGATCTCCGGCAGCAGACGATCGTCGAGGTCAAGACCGACATCTTCAATATCCGGACGGACTACCAGAAGATATCCGCGGACAGGGAGCTCGTCAGCCAGGCCGAGCAGAATCTCTATCTGGCTGAAAACCAGTTCCGTGTCGGAACGGGAACCTCGGTGGCGGTGACGCAATCCGAGCGGGATCTGGCCAGCGCCCGGGCCGCCCTTGTCAGGGACCAGGCCGACCTGGGAATCGCCATCGCCCAGCTCAAGCACGACGAAGGGACCAACATCGATCCCGTCACCCACCAGCTCCCGTCCAGGGATCTTCCATGAGACTAGCCGGAACCCTTGCCGGACTCTTTCTGTGGGCCCTGATCGCTCCAATTTCGAAAGCCGCCGCAGACCCGGTGCCGCTCATGGCCGTCCCGTCCTCTCCGGGCCTTCCCCCGGTGGAGAAGACTCACGCGGGAAAGAAGACCCAGAAGTGGTCCGTCTCGCCGACATACTCCTTCTATCTCCTCCCGGGAGGCGGGCTTTCCCGCTACATCGACCAGGCTTTCGGAGTAGGGGGCGAGATCTCCCGCCGGCTCGGGGACCTTCCCGAAAAGGGCCAGAAGGCGACGGCGCTCTCCCATCTCCGCTGGCTGGGAGACATCTCCTATTTCCAGATGACTCCCGGAGCGACGCTCGCCCCGACGTTCTCCTCGAGCTCCTCCTTCGGATTTTCGAACGTGAGTCCACAGCCGGTCCCGCCGCTCCCCAACTCGGCCAGCGTGACGGGATTCATCCTCCGGACCGGGCTGGCCTGGGACATTCCCGAGATCACCCCCGAACGATGGGGACTCCGGCGCGTCATCGTTCCCTACTTGCGAGTCGATGCGGGAGGGGTGGACTGGGCGGTCACCAATGTGCCGAAAATTTCCGGCCACCCCTACGGAGGACTTCTCGACGTGGGGGCGGGACTCTCCCTTTCGATCCCGGGTTATCCCCTGGGTGTCTTCGGAGAGGCCGATCCCACCGCATTCGATGTCGGCGGGAACATCATGACCATTCTTCCCCTCGTGGCCGGAATCAGTGTCCGGTTCTGAACAGGATCTTCCTTAACACTCTTTTGACGGAGCGAGCCCATGGACGAAAAGAATAATGAACGCAAGGAAGAATCCCCCTCCACGGACGGAAAGCTCCATCTTCCCAAAAGCTTCCTCATCCTGGGAGGAGGTTCGATCCTCGTCATGGCGGGGGTGGTGGTCTACACCGTCTTCTTTTATCTGACCCTCCCCAACCACCGGACCCTCGACAAAAACGGGGAGGCGATCCGGCATGTCCCTCTCCCCGTGCCGCCCAACACCTTCCTTCCCTCGGGCTCCGGAAAAACCGTCGCCCTTTACGAGAAGCCCGACTTCCAACTCAAGGTGGCGGGACTTTCCAAGGCAAAAACGGGATTCGACGCTTCCTTCGAACTCCTGGCGAAAACGGACGGATCCGGAGATTCGGGACTCTCCTTCGCGGTGATCGGAACCCCCCGCTGGGTGGACGCCAACCGGAACGCCGGAGAGGGATCCCCCTCCCTGTCGACGGCCACCGTCTTCCGGAAGGGGAGGCCCGGGCATTTCACCATCCACTTTTCGCGCATGCCCACCGGTTCCTCCTTCGACCTCTATCTCGGCCTGGCGGGAACACGGGGGGTCAAGGGAGACCGCTACCTGATCCACTTCGAGAACCTGAAGACCCCGGGCCGGCCTTCCTGATGGCCGGACCGGAGTCCCCGGAGGTCCTGGTGGCGGAGGAAGTCCGCAAACGCTATTCGATTGATGGGCCCTGGGCGGTGGACGGCGTCAGCCTCTCCCTCCGTCGGGGGGAGGTCGTCTCGATCGTGGGTCCCAACGGCGCGGGAAAATCAACGCTGATCCAGATGATGCTGGGACTTCTCGTCCCTGATTCAGGATCGGTGCGGATTTTTGGAACCGACATGGCCACCGGACGCCGGAAGATCGCCCACCGCGTCAACTACGCCTCGACCGATCTGAGCCTTCCCTATTCCCTGACCGTCCGGGAGAACCTGATGGCCTATGGACTGATCTACAACATGCGGAACATCGGGAGCCGGATCGATGCTCTGCTTGGCGAGATGGACCTCTCTTCCTTCCGGAATGTCCGTGTCGGCCGCCTCTCCACGGGCCAGGTGGCCCGGATGGGCATCGCCAAGGCCCTGATCAACGATCCCGAGCTCCTGTTTCTCGACGAACCGACGGCGACACTCGACCCGGAGGTCTCGGCCCAGCTCCGGTCGACCCTCCAGAAAATGGTGCGGGAACGGGGAATGACACTTCTGTATACCTCCCACAACATGCGGGAGGTCGAGCGATTTTCCGACCGGGTCTACCTCATGGGGGAGGGACGCCTCGTCGCGGAGGGGAGGGTTCCCGACCTCATGGCCCGATACGCGACCGAGGATCTCGAATCTCTCTTCCTCCAGATTGTGGGCCGGGGAAGGAGCCGGGATGAATAGTCCCCGCCCGCCCGTCCCCCTCCTGGCCTGGCGACCGCTGGCCGGGATCCTGTTTCGGCAGATCGTCCTCTATCGCCGCTCCGTTCCCCGCTGGATGGAGGTTTTCTACTGGCCCCTTCTGGACCTTCTCGTATGGGGCTTCCTGACCCTCTATCTGAAAAAGATCCCGACCTTCATGCCCTCTGCCGTGACCGCCCTTCTCGGAGCCCTCCTTCTGTGGGATCTTCTCTACCGGGCCCAGCAGGGAATCTCGGTCATGTTTCTCGAGGAGATCTGGTCACGGAACCTGGTCCATCTCCTGATAGCCCCCATCACGCCGCTCCACGTCGTCGGGGGGGCGATTCTCTCGAGCATCGCGAAGGTGATACTTTCCTCCTCGGTAGCGGCCATTCTGGCCTATTTCCTTTTCTCCTTCAAAATTTTCTCCCTCGGTCTTCACCTGTTCTTCTTCATCCTGGCACTCCTGATGATGGGGTGGGCGCTGGGAATCCTGACAACGGCGGTCATCTTGCGATTCGGGCAGGAGGCGGAGGTGCTCGCCTGGGGCGTGATCTTTCTCTTCCAGCCCTTTTCGGCCGTCTTCAACCCGGTCTCGGTTCTGCCGGGCCCTGCGGCCGCCATCTCCCGGGCGGTTCCCGCCTCCTATGTCTTCGAGGGGATGCGCAGCGTCCTCGTTTCGAACCGCCTCCCCACCGGAGATCTGGTCATGGCCTTTTTTCTGGATTTTCTGTATGCGGCGGTGGCCCTCTTCGTCTATTCCCGGGTAATCGCGAGGGCCCGCCGCAAAGGATTTCATCTGAAACTGGGATCCTGAAACGAAGGATCCGCTCCGGACCGGCCGGTCCGGAACTGTTTGACTCCCGCTTCTTGCAGGAAGGATAATGAGTCATGTCAAAACGCCCCGTCATCGAAACCCGCATTCAGGCCATCATCCCGGAGACCCCCCGGGTGTCGACCTTCCGCCTCGAAATTCCGAAGGACGCGTCCTTTTCCTTCAAGGCGGGCCAGTTCATCATGGCGTCGATCCCCGACTTCAGAAACGAGCGGGACCGTCCCGTCCGCAGGGCCTATTCCATCTCCTCGTCCCCGCTCGATCTCGAAAAGGGATACATCGAACTCAGCATCACCCGCGTGGGAGAGGGGGGATACTTCTCGAACCGGATTCACGCGTCCAGGGTCGGCGATCCCGTTCTGGTGGAGGGACCTTACGGAAACAGCTTCTCGCTCGAGGAAGGGAATCCCGCGCCGCACCTGTTCGTCGGAGCCGGCAGCGGGATCGCCCCTCTCCGGGCAATGATCCGGACCCTGCTCGGCTCCCCGGCCCCCCCGGGAATCAAGGTCATCTACGGGTTCCGGAAGGGAGAGGATTTCATTTTCGAAAAGGAGTTTCTGGAATACGCCGAATCCGCTCCTGGGTTTTCCCTGATCGTCATACATTCGAGGCCCGATCCGGGGTGGGGGGGGCTTTCGGGTCGCGTTCCCGACCTCCTGCCCACGCTGGTTCCCGCCTATTCCGGGGAGGTGGTCTACATTTGCGGCCACCCGGACATGGTCAGGGGAACGGTGGACTATCTTGCACTTGCCGGGTTCCCCGAGGCGGCGGTCCGAAAGGAGCAATGGTGAGAGGTTCCGGGAGAAGATCGGGAGGAATCCGTTGAAAGAAGACAATCCCTTCGTTTCTGTCGAAGACACTCCCCCTCTCCCCAGGAAAGGAGGAAAAGGGGATGGATGGCGATGGACCGTCGGAGCGGTCCTGGTCCTGATCGCCCTGGTCCCGGCCCTGGTGCTCCTGGTCTTTTACTACCGGGAGGTGGCGGTCACCTACTACATGACCCGGAACCCCCTCCAGCCCTCCTCCCTCCGGATGGCGCGCACCATCGAAGGGGTGCTCGTCGGAAACATGCGGGACCTCGCGGATACGGCGAGCCGCCTTAACTGGACCGGTCCGACGCCGCCCCCGGAGGAATCCCTTCGGGAGATCATCGGGCGATCGCGCCAGGAAGGGGATCTTGCGAATTTCGCGGGGCTCGCGGTCCTCGACCGGACGGGGAAGGTGGTCGCCAGGGAGGACCGCAGGGATATCGATCCCTTTCTCGGCCAGGCCAGGGAACTTGGGGAAAAGCTCTTCGAAACCGGCGGGTTCGCCCGCTTCCAGCCGGTTGTCGTGCCGGGAACGCACCCTCTGGTTCTCCTCGTGGTGGCGGTCCGGACCACCCGCTCCGAGGGCGGGTCGGGAGGGGTTCTGGCAGGGGTGATGAACCTTCCCAGACTTCTCGGGCCGGCCCTTCCGGTTCCCCGGATCCACGGGACTCCCGGCCGATCCTATCTTCTCTCCGGAGACGGGCTGGTCCTCGCCTCCTCCGATCCGGAGATGACCGGAAAAAACATCCTTTCTCTCGGCCGGAAAGCGGTCCTGGACCGTTTCGACTCCGGGAGGTCGGGGTCGTTTTCCGCCTCCGCCGGCGGAACGGTCCTCCTCTATGGGTCGACGCTTCTGGGTGCGATCACAGGGATCGCCTCCTATCCCTGGCTGGCCGTCCTCGAGGCGCCGAAAGCCGCCATCGACCACGAGGTGGCCCGAACCCGGCTCAACATGGACCTGATCGTCTTCCTGCTCGTTCCCGCTTTCATGGCCGTCATAATCTGGATCCTGTACAAAAGTCTCCGCTCTCCGGCCAGACCCTCGCCTTAGGAGGATTTCCCGAACATCCCTGAGAGGTGAGAGCCATTCCTGATCAGAGGCGCTCCTTCTCCACCGCATCAACGAGCTCGGAAAAACTCCTGTCCATCTCCGCCAGAATGGCCGAAATTCCCGGGTCGGCGGGGTGAACGGACGACGACTGCAACCGCGTCTCGACCTCATCCAGAAGCGAGGCGATCCGGCGATAGGCGGCGAACTTTCCAAAACGCCGAAGCCCGTTGCCCATCCAGTCCCGAAGACGGCGAAGGGTGCGGGAGAGGGACGGACGACGGGGGTCCTCCGGAGCGAGGGATCCCCCGATCCCGGACGCCTCCCGCATGAATCCCCGGAGCTCCACCTGGGCGATCAGAAGGTCGGCCCCCCGGTAAAGAAAGTGGGAGGGACTTCCTTTTCGCCATACTTCGGGGGAATGCCAGGATTCCTTCCAGGAGAGAAATTCGGTGGCGGGCATGGGGCGGGCGATCCCGAATCCCTGGGCGTAATGGCAGCCCATCCGTAGAAGCGAAAGTCCCGTTTCGAGGTCCTCCAGTCCCTCGGCTACGACCTGGATCTGCCGGAGCCCGGCCGTCAGCATGGTTCCGCTCACGATGGCGAAGTCCCCCGGACGAAAGGTCATGTTCCGGATGAAGGACTGGTCGATCTTGAGCTCTCTGACCGGAAGGCTGTTCAGATAGGAAAGGGAGCCGAAGCCGGTTCCGAAATCGTCGAGGGAGACGGAGATCCCGCGTTCCGAAAGGGCCCGGATCGTTCTGGCGGATTGATCGAGATGGGAGAGCGCCACCGCCTCGGTGATCTCGATCGTGAGCCGCTGTCCGATCTCGGGCTGGTTCATGTGAAACGAGTCCACGTGGGAAAGAAAGTTCTTGTGGAGAAAATGGAGGGCTCCGATATTGACCGACAGGTGCTCTTTTTCCATTCCGGGGCCGGAGAGGAGGCGGTAGGCCTCCGCCAGGACCCACTCTCCGAGAAGGGAGACCTGGGAAAGGTCGGTTTCGACGACCGGGAGGAAGGTCCCCGGAAGCCGGATCTCTCCTGTCCGGGGATCCTTCCAGCGCACGAGGGCCTCCGCCCCGAGGACCGCTCCGGAGGCGAGGTCGACCTGGGGCTGGAGGTAGAGACACATCTCTCCTGCCTCGAGACCGGTCCGGAAGGCCCGCCGTATGCCGAAGGTGCGCTCGACCCTTTCGTTCAGGGCCGGGGTATAGAGGCTCCATGTGTTCCGGCCGCTTTCCTTGGAGAAATAGAGAGCCTGGTCCGCCTGCTTCAGAAGATCCCCTGCGGAGGAAAAACCCGGGACCGAGACGGCCACCCCCATGCTGGTCGTGAGAGAGAGTATCCCCGATTCGAATTCTCCGAGCAGGAGGGGGTGGTCGAGGGCCTGCGAGAGCTCCTTCCAGAACCCTTCAATCTCGCCTGCGCCATCGCGTCTGTGAATGATCAGGGCGAACTCGTCTCCCCCCAGACGGGCAAGGAGCTCCCCCGGACGAAGGATCGCCGACAGTCTCGCCGCGGCCTCGACCAGGACCCTGTCTCCGGCGGCATGGCCCATGGAATCGTTGATTTCCTTGAAGTTGTCTATGTCCAGGATCGCGACGGCAAAGGGCCTGTTCCTGGGAAGTTCCAGTTCGAGGTGCTCGCGGAAGGAGGTCCGGTTCGGAAGCCCCGTCAGGTCGTCGTGAAGTCCCAGGAACTCGAGGCGTTTCTTCCTTCGGATGTCCTGGACGGCGAAAGCGATGGTTTCGGCCATGTTTTCGAGAAGGTCGACGATCTCGTCGGTGAAGAACTCCCCGTCCCGCGATCCGACGACGAGAAGTCCGATGGTTCCGCCTTCGACCAGCAGAGGAAATCCGGCTCCGGACACGATGCCGTTTTGCATCATGAGCGTCCTCCAGGGTAGAAAGGCGGGGGACCAGGCGAAGCTGTCCGCCACGACCGTTTTTCCGGTGGAAAGGACCCGGCTGACGAGTCCGAAGGCCACCGGAGCGGGGTCGGAAGGGTTTCTGAAACCCATCCGCGCTCTCTCGTCAAACCCGAGAGGTGTCCCGGCCTTGGAAACCAGGGAAAGGCCATCCTCCCCCTCCCGGAGGATGATGGCCGAAAAGGCGACGCCGATCTTTTCGACGGCCAGGGCGGTCACGTGGTCGAAAAGCGTCTGTTCGTCAGGTTTCTTTGCGATCTCTTCCGTGATTTCGAGGAGGGACCGGAGGTGCGTCTGAAGCCGTTCGATCCGGAAAGAACGGTCGTAGGACTCCAGCGAGAACTCCATATCCTCGGAGAGACGGCTCAAAAGGGCGACCACCGAAGGTGTGAAGTACCGGGGATTTTCGGAATAGACTCCCATCACGCCCTCGATGCGGCCGTCCCTTCGGAAGGGAAAGCTGCAGCTCGAATGGAGTCCGAAACGGTGGGCCCTTGTCCGCCAGACTTCGTACTCCGGGTCGGAATCGATCTCGGCCACGACGATGGTTCCCTCCCGAAAAGCGCGACCGGCCGGACCCCTCCCGTAGGGAGAGGCCGGATCGGCGGTGATCAGGAGATCCTCGGCGTATTCTTTGGCCGGACCGTGGGCGGCAAGGATCCGGGCTTTCCGGTCCAGGCGGTCGATCGTCGCGATCCAGGCCAGACGAAGCCCTGCGTAGCTGACCGCAATCCGGCAGACCTCTCCGTAAAGGATCTCCGGAGGGGGATGGCGGGCGATCAGATGGTTGATTTCGTGGAGCGCCTTGTAGAACCGGACGAGATTGTCGAGATCCGACGGAAGGGGTGGCAGGGGAAGGGGAAGCAGGGAAAAGGCCTTCAGAACCAGAGTGTCGAAAAAAAGATCCCCTTCTTTTTCCTTCCGGAGAAACAGGGCGACACCCCCTCTTTTTCCATCGGAGGAACCCGGCGAAAAGAGCGGAAGAAAGACAGCCTCCCGGTATCCGTGGATCCTGCAAAATGCCTCAATCACTTTTGGAAGAGGGGGTGCACCCGGCTTCGATGGGCTCAGAACGATGGGAAGAGGTCCCAGCGCCTCCAGAAATGAGGAAATATTCCGACGTTCGGCTGGCGATGCGGAGGGAAACGAGCGGGAGGCGAAAGTCCGTGCATTCCTGGAGGAGGTTCCTTCGATCCGCACGAGAACAGCGTCGACGAAAGAGAGGCCTGAAAAAAGATCCAGAATCGCTTTTCCAGTGGAAACCCGGGCCTCTCCATCCGAAAGAAGCCGGGGCAGTTCCTGAAAAATGAGGTCAACCCTCTCCCGGGCGTTCTTCAGGTCATCCACGTTGTCCTCCGGATCCGAATGGTTCTTCTTATTCTTGCATAGCCGGCGGGAGAAAACAATGACGGAAGGGCGATCCACCCCCCCTTCCCTAAGGAAGACTGCAATCACCGGGAATTCTGTTTTTCGTAAACCAGGATAAAATAATGCTGATCGATACTCCCGCCACCTCGCCGGACATGGAATATTTCGCCCATTTCTTGACACATGAGCCAATCATTGGTAGTATTCGAAAAAATCCGGATCGCCGGTGACGGAAGGAAATTCGGTCATACGGTCCTTGCCGGTTCTCCTGAGGTTCCTTCTCGGAAGAGCAAGCTTCTTCAGGAGAGAACGGCAAATCGGATCCGGATCCATGTTTCAGAGAACCCCCGCCGGGTGACGGGGGGATTGGGCTCGCTGGCAAACGCCGAATTTTCCAGTGCGAAGGATGGCCATTCGGCATAAAAGGAGGTGGTTACCACGATGAAATCAGAAAAATTGACTGTTCTTGCCACGGTTGGGTCTGCAATTTCCGGCATCGTACTTTCGGCTGCCATCATTCTTCTTCCCGTTCAGGGCGCATTCGCGGGAGATGCGGCTCCCAAGACCGCGGCAAAGGCTCCGGCCAAGAAAATGGCCCACAAGAAGGCTGTCAAGTCCGGCAAAAAGCATGGTCCTTCCGCATTCTGGAAGAAAGTCCAGACGGCGCTGATCGCCAAGGGTGCGAAGATCAAGGCCGATGGTTATCCCGGACCTCTGACCCACAAAGCCATCGCCGCATTCCAGAAGGCCAACAAGCTGAAGGCGACCGGGAAGCTCGACAAGGCCACGAAGAAGGCGCTTGGAGTCTAAGCACTTCGGTTAGGATTTTTGCATTTCGGGAGGGACTTCGGTCCCTCTTTTTTTTTGGGGAGCCATGATAAAAATCCAGTCGGGAATTCTCAAAGGGAAGTCCCTCCCCCTTCCCGACCCTAAAAAAGTCCGCCCGACGAGCGCGAAGGTCCGGTCGGCGGTGATGAACATGCTCCAGAAGGATCTGCCCGGATCCGTTTTCTGGGATCTCTTTTCCGGATCGGGGGCCGTGGGCCTCGAGGCCTACTCACGGGGAGCCTCCCGGGTCCTCTTCCTTGACCGGGACCGATCTCTCCTGACGGCGCTCGAACGCTGGATTTTCCGAGAAATCCCCGACCACGCCTCCCATTTTTCCTTCAAGGTCTCGGACGCTGCTTCATCCCTGGACTCCGCACTTCCGACTCTCCCCCCTTCGATTCTCTTTCTCGATCCTCCCTACCATTATCCAGACTGGCCCGGACTCTTGAACGCATTGTGCGGCGGTGGTATAGTGGGTGCCAATTGCCTCATGGTTCTCGAATACCACCACAAGGATTCCCTCCCATGGGGATCCCTCCCGGACTGGGGTTGCCAGATCTTGTCTCACCACAATTATGGGGAAAGCGGCGTGAGCCTCCTCGCTCCATCGACCCGATGAACCACAGGGCGGTCTACCCCGGCACCTTCGATCCGGTGACAAACGGTCATCTCGACATGTTGCACCGGGGATTGGCCATTTTTGACGAGATTGTCATCGGAGTCGCGGACAGTCCCCGAAAATCTCCTCTTTTCTCCCTTGAAGAACGCATCGAACTTCTCAGGGCCTCCATTCCCTATCCAGAACCCCAGGTGACGGTCAAGGGATTCGACCATCTTCTGGTTCATTTCGTCCGGGAAGAAAAGGCCGTCTGCATTCTCCGGGGAGTCCGGGCCGTTTCCGACTTCGATTACGAACTCCGCATGGCCCTTGTCAACCAGAATCTCGACCGCGAAATCGAAACCGTCTTCCTGATGCCGTCCGAAAATCACATGTTCATCACCTCGACCGTGATCCGGGAGATCGCCGAACTGGGAGGAGATCTCTCCCTGTTCGTGCCCGCTCCCGTCGAACAGGCCCTGAAGATCAAATATGCCCGGAGACACTAACGCATGAATCGACCGCTTCAAGACTTTTTGGCCTCGCGTCTCTCCCTTCTCAAGCCCTCGCCAACCCTTCTCCTTGCCGCCCGGGCCCGGGATTTGAAGCAGCAGGGGATCGATGTGCTCGACTTCTCGGGAGGAGAGCCGGACTTCGATACCCCCGAGCCCGTCAAGAAAGCTGCGGTGATGGCGCTCGAGGAGGGCTTCACCAAGTATACTGCGGTGGGGGGAATCCCAGAGCTCAAGGAGGCCATCCGGGAAAAATTCATGAGAGACCAGGGGCTGGACTTCCATCCCCGGGCCATTGTCGTCTCCAACGGGGCCAAGCACTCCCTTTTCGAAATTTTTCAGGTTCTCGTCAATCCCGGCGATCAGGTCCTTCTCCCCACGCCGGCCTGGGTCTCCTATCCGGACCAGATTCTCCTGAACCAGGGGGATCCGGTCTTTATCCCCTGCCGGGAGGAGGACGGATTTCGCATCGATCCGGACGCCCTGAGGGAGGTTCTCACCCCGCGTTCAAAGATCCTCGTCCTCAACTCCCCCAACAATCCGACCGGGGCCATCATCGACCTCAAACGGCTCGAAAGAATCGCCGAAATGGCGCTCCAGAACGATCTGATCATCATCTCCGACGAGATCTACGAAAAGATCAACTACACGGGAGATCCGGTCCCCTCCATCGCCACCCTCGACAAGAGCGTCAGGGACCGGACGGTGATCGTCAACGGTGTCTCGAAGACCTACGCCATGACCGGGTGGAGGATCGGATATGCGGCCGGCCCCCGGGAAATCATGGAGGCCATGGATGCCGTCCAGAGCCAGACCTCCTCGAATCCGAATTCGATCGCGCAAAAGGCGGCCGCTTTCGCCCTGCGCTCCAGAGAGGAATACTTCGAGTCCATGCTGGCCGAATACCGGAAACGGAGAGACTGGGTGGTCGGAGCCTTCAGTCGGATTTCCGGGATCCGCTGCCAGCCCCCGGAGGGGGCGTTCTATGTCTTTCCGAACATCTCCGGCCTTCTTGGGCGCTCCTACAAGGGAGTTCCGATCCAGACCGCCTACGAACTCGCGGAATTCTTTCTGGATGTGGCCCGGGTTGCCATGGTTCCCGGAACACCCTTCGGAAGCCCGGTCCACATGCGCATGTCCTACGCCGCATCCCTCTCTTCCCTCAAGGAAGGGCTCCGGAGAATCGGAGAAGCGGTCGCCCTCCTCGAATAAGCCCTCCGGAGGATTGTCCGGCCTTTGGCCCGTGGGTTATAATTGGCCCATGAGGGAACAGGACCAGGGAAAAAACCCGGACAATCACCAAGGAGTGCACGATGCCGCTTTATGAATATTCCTGCCAGAAATGCCACACCGTGGTCGAGAAAATCCAGAAATTTTCCGATCCGCCCCTTCTCGTCTGCGAGACCTGCGGCGGCCCCCTGCTCAAGCTGATGGGAAAGCCCGCCCTGCAGTTCAAGGGATCCGGCTTCTACATCACCGACTATGTGAAAAAGGACGGGGGGGGAGGCACGGGCGGTGGAGGAGAGACGAATTCGCCCGCCCCCGCCACGAGTTCGGATTCCTCATCGGCAACTCCCGCGCCGGCCGCCTCTCCGGCACCCGCTCCTTCCTCCCCGACAGCGGCAACCGGATCGTAGATCCGGTCAAGGGGCGCTGGCCTCCACGGACCCGATGGCGAAGGTGCGTTGCTGGGCCAGAAGTGGGAGATATGAGACAACCTGATCGCCTCGTCCAGAAACCCGAAGTGATGGGCGCAAAGGCGAGTGTCCGGGGCATGCGGGTGACGGTGGGCAGGACCGTCGTCCAGTTCGGTGCGGATCACAGAATGATGAGCGCAAGGTCGAACGGACCCGCCCATGAGGTTGCCGGTCGATATGGACCTGTCGCCGGACCAGGGGATCCAGCTGAACGGCGAGGCAAAACGCACGCGCTTGCGTCTATGGCCATTTCACCCCGGGTAAGGCCAGAACTGGTGGCGCTCCGGGACATTTCTAGACGGAGAGCCCGGGGCGCTGTTTTCCGGGAGGCCTCCTAGGAGACCGTCTCCGAAACGATCTCCCCGTCGTCCATCGCCAGATGACGGTGCGCCATCCGGGCCAGAACCTCGTTGTGGGTGGCTACCAGACATGTCATGGCCTGCCGTTCCGAAAGATCCCTGAGCAGGGTGAAGACCTCCAGACTGGTATGGGAGTCGAGGTTTCCCGTGGGCTCGTCGGCCAGAAGAAGGGCCGGTTGCATGATCAGGGCCCGCGCCACGGCAACCCGCTGCTGCTCTCCCCCCGAAAGCTCCGACGGCTTGTGGCCGAGCCTGTGTTCGAGCCCCACCTCTCCCAGGAGCCGCCTGGCGCGGCTCGCATCCTCTTCCCTTCCCGCGATCCAGGTCGGCATCAGGACATTCTCCAATGCGGTAAATTCCGGAAGCAGATGATGGAACTGGAAGATGAAGCCGATCCTCGCGTTCCGGAAGGCCGCCATCTCCCGGTCGGAGGCGCCCTGGAGCGACCGGCCGTCGTAGAGGATTTCGCCCTGGGTCGGGCGGTCGAGGGTCCCCAGAAGATGGAGAAGGGTCGATTTGCCGGCCCCGGACGGCCCCGTCAGCACGGTAAAGCTGCCCGGGGGAAGGGAGGTCGAGAGGCCGCGGAGAACCTCGATCGTCCGTTCGGCGCGGCGGTAGGAGCGGGAAAGATTCTTGACCAGGACGGAGAGCCCTCCCATCATTCGTACCTCAGGGCGTCGACCGGCTCGAGGCGGGCGGCCTGCCGGGAAGGATAGATCGTCGCCAGAAAGCTGATTCCTACCGCGGAAAGCGCCACGGAAAGGACATCCCTTGCCCGGATGATGACCGGGATGTGGCTCACGAAGTAGACGTCGTTCGGCAGGGTGTAGTAATGCTCGAGAAGATAGGTGATCAGATATCCGAGAGGGATTCCCAGCATGGTGCCCGCCGTTCCTATCAGGAGGCCGTCCAGGATGAAGATCCGCATGATCTGGGGATGGGTCGCGCCCATGGTCTTCAGGATGGCGATCTCCTTGGCCTTGTCGATCACGATCATCGACAGGGTGCTCACGATATTGAAAGAGGCGACGAGAACGATCAGGACAAGGATGATGAACATGACCATCTTTTCCAGCATGAGGGCCGAAAAAAGGTTCTTGTTCATTTCGAGCCAGGAACGGGCCCAGAAGGGGAAGCCGAGCCGCTCCCCGATCCTGTGGGCCATTTTTGTCGCCATGAAGATGTCGTGGACCCGCACCTCGATCCCGGTCGCGCTTCCCGGTGGAAGGCCCAGAAACCGCGCCGCCTGTCCGATCTCGAGAAGGGCCAGGGTGTTGTCGTACTCGTAGAGTCCGGACTTGAAGACCCCCACGACGCGGAAATGGCGGATTTTCGGGATCATCCCGAAGGCCGACGGCGTTCCGGTGGGGCTTATGAGATCCACGGAGTCGCCCAGATCCACGTTGAGACGGTCCGCCAGATCCGCCCCCAGGATGATCCCCGGGAAGGCGCCTTTTTCAGGGGGCGCGGCCAGGGAGGCAAGATGGCCTTCGACCATATAGCGCGCGATTCGGGTGACATTCCGCTCACGGCCAGGATCCACCCCCCTCAGAACCGTGCCGGCCACGATCTTGTTGGCCGAAATCATGGCCTGGCCCACGATGAAGGGGGAGGTCGCGAGAACCCCCGGTTCGGACGCGATCTCCTTTTCGATCCGGCCAGGGTCGGCAATGGGCCCCGCACCGCCGTTCGTGAGGACAATGTGGGAGTTGACGCCCAGGATCTTCGACCGGAGCTTGTGCTGAAAGCCGGTCATGACCCCCAGGGTCGCCATCAGGGCCGCCACCCCGACCGTCACTCCCGCCACCGAAATGACCGTGTTGAGGGAGAGCCGGAATCCCTGGTGGCGTGAAGAGCGAAGGTATCGGAGCGCGACCCGGAGCTCGAAAAGAGGGATCATGCTTCCGGCCGGAGAAGCGGAAAGAGAAGGACGTCGCGGATGGAGGTGCGGTTTGTGAGCAGCATCACCAGACGGTCGATGCCGATTCCTTCGCCGGCGGTGGGGGGGAGTCCCACTTCGAGGGCCCGGACATAGTCGTAGTCCGGCGGCGGAGCCTCAAGGTCCCCCGACAGACGCGATTCCTGCTGCGAGAGGAATCGCCGGAGCTGCTCGTCGGGATCGTTGAGTTCGTTGAATCCGTTGGCGAGCTCGATCCCCCCCACGAAGAGTTCGAAGCGGTCGGTCACCTCCGGATCGGACTGGGAGGAACGGGCCAGAGGTGAGATCGCCTTTGGATAGCCGGTCACGAAGGTCGGCTGAATGAGAGTCGGCTCGATGGCTTCCTCGAACAGAGTATTCAAAAGATCGGCGACATAGGGCTTCCCCGGTCGGGGTTCGGGAACAGGAAGACTCCGGGAGCGAAGAACCTCCAGAAGGCGACCATTGTTGAAGTAGTCCTCGGGAGAAAGGTCGAAGGCCTCCCCGATCGCTTCGAGATAGGAGATGCGCCGGTAGGGGGGCGCAAGAGAGATCCGGTGCGTGCCGAACTGGATCTCGCTTGATCCGTTGACCTCATGGGCGAGAGAAGACAGGAGCGTCTCGGTCAAGGCCATGAGATCCTCGTAGGAGGCATAGGCCGCATAGAACTCCATCATCGTGAACTCGGGGTTGTGGCGGGTGCTGACCCCTTCGTTCCGGAAGTTCCGGTTGATCTCGTACACCCGGGTCATCCCCCCCACGATGAGTCTCTTCAGATAGAGCTCCGGGGCGATGCGGAGATAGAGCGCGATGTCGAGGGCGTTGTGATGGGTCGAGAAGGGTCGGGCCAGCGCGCCTCCCGGGGTGGGCTGCATCATGGGGGTTTCCACTTCGACGAAACCGTGGGAGTCCATGAAGTTCCGGATGAACCGGACGATGGTCGACCGCTTGACGAAAACGCTGTGCGTCTCCGGAGAGACGATCAGGTCCACATACCGCTGCCGGTAGCGGGCCTCCTGGTCGGAGAGCCCGTGCCACTTGTCGGGAAGGGGACGGACGGATTTTGCCAGAAGGGTGAGAGATGTGACCGACAGGGTGGGCTCGCCGGTCTTCGTGAAGAAAAAGATCCCATCGACCCCGACGATGTCGCCAAGGTCAAGGGAATCGGCGATCCGGGCATACTCCTCCCCCAGAAGGTCGGCCCGCACATAGATCTGAAAGCGCTCCCCCTCATCCTGGAGAGTGGCGAAGAAGGCCTTCCCGAACTTCCTGAAAAGGACGATGCGACCGGCGATCCGGGCGGACGGGGCTGGCTCGGGAAGAGAGTCAGGGGTCAAATCCCTCGTTCGGGAGCGAAGGGAGGCGATCGGTTCGCGGCCCGGAAAGGGAGCTCCATAAGGGTCGATTCCCCGGAGTAGAAGCTGGTCCCTTTTTTGGCGGCGGACACGTTCGTGTTCGCTCTGTTCGAGGGGACCGGAGGGCTGGGAGGGGGGTTTCTGGCTCAATGGTCGGGTCTTCCTTTGTATTTATTGTCCGGAGCGCCCGAGATGCCGTGACAGCTCCTCGGGGGAAAATGCCCCTTTTTCGGTGATGATGGCGGTGATGTAACGGGCCGGAGTCACGTCGAAGGCCGGATTGAAGACGGAGATTCCCTCCGGAGCCATCCGGATCTCTCCCGCATGGGTGACCTCGCGGGGGGATCGCTCCTCGATCGGGATGGTTCTGCCGGTTGGGGTCTCGGGATCGATGGTGGAAAAAGGGGCCGCCACATAAAAGGGAATGCCGTGTTCCCGGGCCAGCACGGCCAGGCCGTAGGTCCCGATCTTGTTGGCGGTGTCCCCGTTGGCGGCGATCCGGTCGGCTCCTACGATGACGGCGTTGACCTTTCCCTGGGCCATGACCATGGCCGCCATCGAGTCGGTGATCAGCGTCACCGGGATGTTGTCGGCGGCAAGCTCGTAGGCGGTCAGCCGGGCTCCCTGGAGGTAGGGACGGGTTTCGTCCGCGAATACCTTTACGGATTTCCCGGCCTCGACCGCCCCGCGGATCACCCCCAGGGCCGTTCCGTATCCTCCGGTCGCAAGCGCTCCGGCATTGCAGTGGGTGAGGATGTTCGCGGATTGCGGAAGAAGGGCCTGTCCGAAGGCGCCGATCTTCCTGTTCCGGGCGATGTCGTCCTCCTTGATCGCCTGGGCCTCCGCGAAGAGGATCGCCGTCCGCTCTTCCGGAGCCTGGGTGGCGATCCGCTCCCAGAGGGGCCGCATCCGGGAAAGGGCCCAGAAGAGATTCACGGCGGTGGGCCGTGTGGCGGCAAGGGTCCTTTCGACGGCCTCCATCTTTTTCGTGAAGGCTTCGGGATCGGAGAGTCCGGCGAGCTCCTGGGCGCCCAGGGCGACCCCGAAAGCCGCGGAAATTCCGATGGCCGGGGCTCCCCGGACCACCATCTCCCGGATGGCGTCCGCAATCTCTTTGTGAGAGCGGCATTCCACCACGATCTCACGGGACGGGAGGAGCCTCTGGTCTATCAGGTGGACCTCCGTCAATCCATTCATATTTCTGACTGTCCAGATCGCTTCGACCATTTTTTCCATTCTCGAATGAGGGTCGGGACAATGGAAGGCCCCGACCGGGGTTAGTTGTGGCAGAACTCCGAAGCCGGCAATCTTATTTGGGAGCAAGCGGTTGAGGCGAAGTGTTCGCAGGGGGCGTGATCCCGTTTTTCATGAGAAACGGTTCCGATTCCGCGGCCCAGGGAGAGCTCGGAAACTCCTTGACCAGCTTTTTGTAGTTGACGATCGCGAGGGCCGGCTGATTCAGGTTTTCATAAATCTTCCCGATATTGAAAAGAGCGGCGTCGGCCAGGATCTTCTCAGGAAAGGCGATGACCTTCTGGAACATGGCAAGAGCCTGATCGTACTGGTGCGCGGACATGAGGGTCACCCCCATGCTTTCATAATAGAAAGGAAGGAGCTTCATGTTGCCAGCGTTCATGTCCAGCCCCTGATGAAGCCATGCCAGGGCCTTTGCGGAATTCCCCGGAGTCTGGATGTTTTCGATCGAGGCGAGGAAGAGGGGGGCGATCCGGGCCGATTTCGTATCCTTGTATTTCTTCATGACCTCCTCGAAGGCTTCTTTGGCCTTCTGAAGCTCTGGGCCGTTGGTCTGCTGCCCCTTCGAGTAAAGCTGCTCCGCCTGAGTTTCAAGGGCCGCCGCCTCCGATTCCGTTTTCATCTTGTCCGAATGGATGTGGTAGACCACTCCGATTCCGATCAGGATCACCAGAACTATGGCCCCGGCAAACCCCCAGGCGTTCCGGGACGGACCCGACCCTGAAAATGAGGAAAAGGAACGGGGAGGGGAGGGAGGGGCGGGAGGTTCCGGAGTGCTGTCCTGAGATGCCTTCTTTCGAATTCGGTAAGCCATGAGGGTCCTTTCAGAGGGATTGATCAGCGTTTTCCAGAACGAAGTAACGATTTTCGGGAAGAGGCGGACGCCTTTCCCGGATCTGGTCCAGAAGTTTCACCGTCCGGCTCGTGTTCATGTCCGAAAACCAGTAGCCTTCCGGATAGAGGGCTGCTATGGGCCCGGATTCGCATTGCTTGAGACATCCCATCTTGGTAACGATGAGACGCGACAGATCAGGAGACTGGTCTCGCATGTTCTGGGCCAGGATTTTCAGGTCTTCACTCCCCTTTCCCATGCACTTGTTCCCTGTGCAGAAAAGAAGATGGTGGTCGACCGGTATTTTTTTCATCATGACGGTCATATCCAATGTTGAAAATGGAAGTCATAGCTTTATCCTACGAAATGGTCGTAGTGCCAGGATGGCACCCGTTCGCCCGTGGAGCGGGGGCGGTTGTCCCCACCCAGATGCTCATCCACCAGGCCGGGAAAGTGCTGGAGCAGAGATTGGACCATATAGGCGGAGGCAGTGATCAGCCCACAGTTTCCGCGCCCCTTGATCATCTCGGCGATCTTCCGGATTCTCTCCACGGTCTCGGGAGATCCTTTTCCCGATTCGAGAGTCTCGAGAAGCCCGTGAAGAGATTCCGTGCCGAGCCGGCAGGGGGGACACTGTCCGCAGGAGCCCTTTTCGTAGAAAAGGGCAAAATCCCGGGAGGCGGCCACCGGGCAGTCGCCCGACCCCAACACGATGATTCCGGCGGATCCGAGGCCTGTCCCCTTGGCTCGCAAGGCATCGTATTCAAGGGGAGTGTCGATCTCCTTCGCCGGAAGAATGCCGAAGGAGGGGCCCCCGGTAAAGAAGCACTGGAAATTCTCCCCCGGAAGCGGACCTCCCGCATACTCCTCCAGCAGCCGGCGCAGGGGAAAACCCAGCGGAAGCTCCACAAGGACGGGACGAGCCACGGATCCCGAAACGGAAAAGATCATCGTTCCGGGACTCTTCGGGGTTCCCCGCTTTCTGAAGCTGGCGGGGCCGTCGGCCAGGATACGGGCGACGTGGGCGTAGGTCTCCACATTGTTCACGACCGTCGGCTTCCGGAAAAGCCCCATCTCCGTGGGGTAGAAGGGCGGCTTTGGTCGGGGGCGGGGAGGCCGGCCTTCCAGGGCCTCGAGGAGGGCCGTTTCCTCGCCGGCGATATAGGCGGCCGGGCCGACAAAGATCACGATATCGAGGGAAAAGGAGCTCCCGAGTATCTTGTTCCCGATCAGTCCTGCCGCAAGAGCCTCCTCTCTGGCCTTCCGCAGGATCCCGATCCCCTCCGGGAAGCTTTCCTTGACGAAAAGGTGGGCCTGGGCGGCACCGACGGCATAGGAGGCGATGATCATCCCTTCCAGAATCTGATGAGGGGAGCGGGAGATCAGAAAATGGTCCTTGTGGCTTCCCGGCTCGCCTTCGCTGCCGTTGGCGACCACATACCGGACGGGAACACGGTGGCCGGCCACCTTTTCCCATTTGAGCGCAGTGGGGAACCCCGATCCACCCCGGCCACGGAGTCCCGAAGCCTTGACCTCCTCGATCACGTCGGATGGGGAGAGTCCGGAAAGGACCCGCCGCAGCCCGGCATATCCTCCGGCTTTTTCATAAGAAGCGAGGGAAGGGTCCGCGATCAGGTCGGATCGGGTCAGAACCGGATCGGGCCCCTCCATGACAAACATATCCATCGTCCAAGCCTTACATGTTGGGGTCGGAGTCGGACCCGATATTTCGGGGAGGGCACTGAATGATAATCCCCTTTGAATTTCAATGGTTTTTTCCCCATCAAAACTATGAGATTTTACTGCAGGCGCATGTTTTTTTCAACCACAGCCGAATCGGTTTCCTGCCATTTTCGGCAAAACCATGTCCCATTCGTATGGTGGTCGAAGTTCTCCCGGAGGGACCGGAAACACCCGATCGCCGTGATGAATTCATATTTCAGAACATTCCGGCGTTCCGGAATGCTGGATCGTCTATCCCGAAACGAAAACCCGTCAGGTCTTCCGGCTGTCCGGTGGGCAATACTCCGCTCCTCTGGAGCCCTGCAGGATCGTTGGACTCGAGTCCCCATTCCTGCCGGGAGTGGCGATTTTGTTGTCCGACATCTTTCCCGTCATGATCCTGTCTTTTCACTGAAGGAACGTCCCCCTCCGCCTGAAAAAAGTATAGTATCCACGCGAAGAAGGGTGGCAAGGATGCATTTGCCCGACGAAACATAGACCAGGGTGGAAATCCTCTGGCAACTCGCGCCATTTTTCGGGTGTCATTCCCGTGGACGGCGCTTGGGTGCATGACCTCTTTGACCAACCTCGCTTCTTGAATCACCCGTTTATCCGGAAGGGAGCCTCTACCGGCCTTCGCAGGAAGAGGAGAGGGAGTCGAGGAGGGAGCGCGCCTTTTGGCTCGCCTCGGAGGCGGACCCGGCCAGAACGGTGAAGTGTCCCATCTTTCGGCCGGTCCGGGGAACCTTCTTGCCATAGAGGTACAGCTTGGCCGAGGGATGCTTCAGGAGAGTCCGGAGAGGGGGAGGGGAGCGATCCTGCCAGAGGTCTCCCAGAAGATTTCCCATCGCGCAGGGGGAAAGAAGGCGTGTCGAGGCCAGGGGAAGTCCGGCCAGAACGCGGACTTGCTGGTCGAACTGGCTCGCCACGCAGGCGTCGATCGTATAGTGTCCGCTGTTGTGGGGTCGGGGAGCCAGCTCGTTGACATAGAGACGGTCTCCTTCCGCCAGAAAAAACTCGACCGAAAGAACTCCCTTGTAATCGAGCCTTTCGGCGATTTCCCGGGCGACCGAAGAAATCCTTTCCGAAAGGGAGCCGGAAATGTCGGCCGGAACAGCCGAGACATGGAGAATGCCGGATGCGTGAATATTTTCCGCCACGGGATAAAGAGCGGTTTCCCCATTCTGGTCCCGGGCGAGAACCACGGAAAACTCGCCCTTGAGATCGAGTTTCCTTTCGAGGACATAGGAGCCCGTTCTCCCTTCCATGAATCGGGCCATCTCCTCAATGGACCCGATTCCCCACTGGCCTTTTCCGTCGTAGCCTTCCCGACTCGACTTGAGGATGCCTGGAAGAAGAGGTCTCAGGATGTCCGGAGAAGGAAGCTTCCCATCAAGAAGAACGGCAAAGGGCGCCGTCTCGAATCCCTGATCCCTGAGAAAGGTCTTTTCGAGAATCCGGTCCTGGCATGTTCCGACCGAGCGGGAGGAGGGCCGGACGGTCCGAATTTTTTCAAGAAAGGCGAGGGAGGGAGCGGGAACATTTTCGAATTCCGTCGTCACCGCCTCGCAGGAGCGGGCAACCTCCGAAAGAACGTCCGGATCCGCGTAGGAGCCGACAATCCTTCTGTCGGAAACGGCGAAGGCAGGGGCATCGGGATCGGGGTCCACGACCATGATGCGGTAGCCCATCCGCCGGGCCGCCAGGGAAAACATGAGCCCCAGCTGCCCTCCTCCGAGGACTCCGAGCACGGCACCCGGGAGAATCACCGGAATCGCTCCCTCAGGCAGTGGGAAGGGACATTGCGCGAACCTGCTCCACGAGCCCTTCCCGGTAGGTCTGGATTTTTTTGAGAAGCGCGGGATCCGACACCGACAGGAGGGAGACGGCAAAAAGGCCGGCATTGGCCGCCCCCGCCTTTCCGATCGCGAAGGTCGCCACCGGAATCCCCTTGGGCATCTGGACAATGGAGTAAAGGGAATCGAGCCCCGAGAGGTGGAGCGAGGGGACCGGGACGCCCAGGACGGGAAGGGGCGTGAGGGCGGCCACCATTCCGGGAAGATGCGCCGCCCCTCCGGCCCCGGCGATGATCACCCTGAGACCGCGGTCCTGGGCTCCCTGGGCATAGGCCACCATATCGAGGGGAGTGCGGTGCGCGGAAACCACCCGGCATTCATGTTCCACAGAAAAGGCATCGAGGATTTCGGAGGCCGGTTTCATCGTCTCCCAGTCGCTCTGGCTCCCCATGATGATTCCGACCAGGGGGCGGGTCATGAAGCTTCCCGGATCAGGATTTCCCCGGCGAGGATGAAAAGGTCGGGGTCCCGCAATCCGCCGATAAAGACCCTGTCCCCTCCGGAGTTTGTCATGACAAGGGTCGGACGGACGGTCACACCCTCGACGCGGGCTTTTTCCCGGTCCTCTTCGAGAGCGGCCTCTGCCCGTCCGGATCGAAGGGCTTCTTCGAGAAGCGCCATGTCGACCCCCAGGGCCCTGGCCGTTTCCCGGAGAATGCCCGGATCCCCAATGTTCCGACCGTCGAGAAAGGCGAGCTCCCGGAGGCGCGCGAGAAACCGGTCTCCTTTTTCCGGGTCCGCGATCAGGGCCGCTTCGGCGAAGCGGCAGCACTCCTCAGTCGAGGAGGGGGCCTGCCCCGTTTCCCAGACCTTCGGACTCATGGTCACCCCGGTCGCCCTGGAGACCTTTCCGATCCGCGGAGCAAAATCATTCTGAGTCGCCAGGCCATGATTCCGGAGAAACTCGTCGATGCTCGAATAGAGGGGAAAAAGACGGTGCCGGAAGGAGAGCCTCTCACCGAAATGGCTTCGGAATCGTCCGATCGCCTCTTCGGCCGCGAAGCTCCAGGAACAGAAAGGATCGGTGTACCAATCGGCAAAGAGAAGCGGTTCCATGTTATTTTTTACCCCCGGGGGACTGCGGAGCGGGTTGTCCCGCCTGTCCTTCAAGATGTCTGACCTTTTTAAGCAATTCCTCTGCCTTGAGGATATACTTTTTGGTCTCCTCATTGGAAGGGTCGATCGCCAATGCCGTTTTCCACAACCGGATGGCCTTCGAAAGATGCTGGTGCCGATAGGCGACAAGACCCCGGGAGACGCGGGCGTCCCGAATGGCGAGAAGGCGCTTCTTGAGGGAGAGGGCGGACTTGTTGGATGGGTCGGCGGCGAGGGCCTGGTTTGCGAGCATGAATGAATCATGGTAGCGCCGCTGCCAGAAGCGGCGGAATCCCCAATGGCTGTAGGCCGATGCCATGAGCGGGTGAAAAGAGGAGCGCTTGTAGGGCTGCAGAAGGTTCATCGTCCTGATGGCCAGACGCTCCTGCCCTCCCTGGATTTCATGGCGAAGGATCCATGAAAGCGTTTTCGGGAGCACCGTGAGAAAAATTTCCATCGCCTTTTCAGGATGTGTTTCCTGGAGGGATTTTAAAAGGGCGGCCCCTTCGCTTCGGTGACCATCGGAGAAGTCGGAGCGGATGCGTTCGGCCTGGCGGTCGAGATCCCTCTGGCGGATCAGCCCGAGAAGAGCCTCGCGTTCCCGCCTGTTCCGGATGGTTCTGGCGAGGGTTACCGCCTTTTTGTCCTCTCCCAGAAGGAGCGCCCGGACGGCCAGAGAGGCCGGGGTATCGACCAGAATCGTGCGGGGAGGCTGAGGAGGGAGTGACGTTTCTGGCGCCGGGGGCGGCACGCACCCGGAAGAGAGAAGGAAGAGGAGTGCCACAGAAACCGGGAAAAGGCTGAACCTTCTCCCCAGTCCAGGAATGCCCTCTTCAGAAAAGGATGTCTTCAGCAAAGGGTGATCTTTCTACGAGATTAAAGGACATGCACGAAAACTGTTTCCTCAAGACCTTTTGGCGTCACAATACGAGTGCCGTGCCGGAGGCTTTCGTAGTTTCCGGACAGGCGTTTCCAGAGACTGTCGGAGACGAGAATCTCCCCCGGACCTGCATCCTCCTGAATTCTGTAGGCTATGTTGACCGCCCTTCCCACAACAGTATACTCCATGCGCGTCTTGGATCCTATGTGCCCGACCACCCCTTCCCCGATATGGAGCCCCAGGCCAAACTGGACGAAGGGCATTCCCTGGGATTTTCTCCGGTCCGAGAGATCCTGAATTCTTCTCCTGATCGATAGCGCGCAGGCCAGGGCGCTTTCCGGATGGGACTCCGAGAACTGCGGGATGCCAAAAACGATCATGATTCCGTCGCCCATGATGTTGTTGACCGATCCCTGATGAAGGAATATCTCGTCGATAAAGGAGTTGAAGTAGTCGTTCAGGATCTGGACCACCTCCTCCGAGGGAAGCTGGCTCGACAGTCGGGTGAAATTGCGGATGTCGGCGAAGATGAGGACTACTTCCTGCCGGATTCCTCCCAGATGGATCAGCTCTGGATGGTTGATCAGGTGTTCGGCAACATCGGGAGAGACATAGCGGACCAGGGCCTTTTCCAGACGTTCCTTGTGCTCCATCTCCCGGGCCATCCGGTTGAAGGCGACGACGAGGTCCCCCGTTTCGTCCCGAAGGACCGGAGGATTGACCCGTATGAAGTCTCCCTGGAGAATTCCTTCTGTCGCGTTTCTGAGGGACCGTATGGGGCGGGAAATGTAGGCGGACAGAAAAAGAGACCCGAGAAGTGCCAGCAGGAGACTGCCCCCTCCCAGGATCAGAAATGTTCGGGCGATCTTGGCCCTCACGATCTCGTAGGGAGCGTCCGACAGGAAAAGGACAACCTCTCCCACTCCCACTCCCTGAAAAAGGATCGGAGCGGAAAGCTGGTACAGATGGTGCTTTTTCAGGTGCCTGATGACGAGGTCCTCTTTTCCCGCCGGCCAGGGCGACCGCAAGGAGGGGGGGGAGAGGAGATCTCGGTTCAGGGCAGAAGGGATGGTATCATTTTCGATGCGTCCCTGGAGAATCCCCTGTCGGTCGAAGACAAAGACACCGAGTACCCCGGGGGAATGCTCGAACACCCCAAGATTGTCCTCGAGAGCCATCCGGTCATTCTTGAGAAGCGGAAGAGAGAGGGATCGGGTCAACTCAAGTAGAAGGAGTCGGTTGTCTTTTGCAATCTGGTTCTTCGTCTGGTGAAGGATCTGGTGTTCCAGCAGGACATACCCGAATCCCAGTGAGACGGAAAGGACCAGGATCGAAAGAAAAAGAATTTTGTTGAAAAGTGAAATTCTCAAAAAATCTCCGTCCGGCGACTCACGGGTGCACTCCATCGACCGGTGATGAAATCCGGCAAAATGCCGAAGAGTCGAGAGAAACAATCAGTTCATTCTATGGAAGGCGGAGAGGACTTGTCAAAAATTCCAATCGGTCCAATTTTATTGGCTGGAGGCATCTTTCTGGGTATTCTCCGGGGTTTCACTCCCGGATTCCCCGTCGCCCAGGATTCCGTGCCTTCTCTGTCGGTCGATCCCGAACCCCGGCTTGCCAGCGTCGAGGACCTCAAACGCTCGGAAAAATTTCTGCGAAAGGACCTGGGACTGGGGGATGAAACACAGCCCCCCACGCGGCCGCTCTGGGAGCGCTCGGTCATTGCCCATCCCTTTCTCGTTCTGGGATCCTCTCTCCTGTTTCTAGGTGGAATCGTGGCGGCCATCGTGGTTTTCAGACGCCAGAACCGGATGCTCGCGGAAGGGATGGCGGAGGTCAGAAAACTGGAAGCTGGCAGAGGATCGGGATACCCTGGCCTGACGAAGACGACGCCTCTCCTCCACTCACTTCTTGAAAAAGAAAAGAATGAAATAGAAAAACTTTCCGTGATTCCTCCGGAGAAAGCCCTGAGAAAGGTCGACAACGTCCTGGACTCCCTCCGTCAGTCCCTGGGAGCGGGAATGCGAAACAGCCGGATTTCTCTTTTTATGTACGACGAAAAAATGACCCAGTTTCGGGTCGTTGGTTTCAGCAACGGTCCAGAATTCCGCAGCCTCAACACAGCCTCCCTTTTTCCGGCAGAGATCATGGGGCTTCCGCTTCGCGTTCTTTCCCCCCTTCGGAAAAGAGAACGTGAGGGAGTCTGGATTTTTCCCTTCGTAGTCGATTCGGGAACCTTTTGCGCCATCCTGCTTGAAATGGAGTCGGGGAACCCGCCGAACGCCTGGACAGAATCGGTCCAGGAATCGATGCCGCTGATCAAGGCGTTGATCGCACGCCAGGAGGAAAACGACCGGGGGGACGCTTCGCTCACCACCCGTGACTCGTCGGGCTCCCTGGACTATCGGGCCACGATGAACCGGTTGCTCGAAGAGTGGGGCCGGACCCGAAGGCTGGGAATCCCTTTTTCCGTGGTCGCACTCCATATTGACAATCTTCGGGAGGTCGAACGCTACTATGGAGCGGAACCCATGGAAAAGGCATGGAGCCTGATCACGGGGAGCATCGCCTCCACCTTGAGATCCACCGACTGGATCATGAGACCCCAGGAAGACCTGCTCATGGTCCAGATTCTGGAGGCCGGCCCGGTCGAAGGGCGGGCCGTGGAGGGTCGCATCGCCAGGGCTCTCTCACGCTACGGGCAGTCAGAAAAGCTTGAGAAGGGTCTTCATTACCGGGGAATCATGATCTCCTACCCCCCAGAATCCGCCCCCTCGATTCACACCTTTCTCGACCAGATACTCGAACGCCTCTCCGAACGGACCGACTTCGAAGGAACCTTTTTCTACGCCTGACCCCGAAGACTAATCGGCATCGAACCAGTGAAGGAGAACCTCCCGAAAGCGCTCCGAGTCCGGAGTCCGGATGTTCTTGAAAAGGGAGCGGGCAAAGGCCACATCTCTTCGGGACATCTCCATTCGCCCGAGTCCAGCTTCAACTCCGGACGCTTCCATCATTCTCCTTGCCGCGCTCCGATACTCTCCCAGACCGGCCTCCGCGAGAGAGAGTCCTTCGAGATCGAAGGCGATCCCGGCATGGTTGCGAAGTTTTTCATCCCCGGAAAGGGCCGTCCCAAAATAGCGGAGGGCATTCTTGAAATCGCCCGAAAGATAATAGTTGCGTCCGAGACTGGCATTGTCGGTCGCGACCGACAGGGGATCTTTCCGGCCAAGATCCAGCGCGAGGGCTTTATTGAAAAGGGGAATTGCTCCCCGGTAGTCTTTCCGGGCGGAGGCCCTCATTCCCTCGACCTGGAAGAGACGGGCCTCGAGACGGTCTTTATCCGGAGATCCGGAGGGCATGGCATCCGCGATCCGGTGGGCCTCTTCGATCCATGGGCCGGCCTGTCCGGGAGGAGCGGTCTCCGATGCCAGGATATAAGTTTCCGCCCTCTTCACGGAGTAGTTGCTGATTCCTTCCAGGAGAAGGGCCCGATTGATCCACAATCTGGAGGCGTCGTTGCGACCAAGATAGAATGAGATCCTCGCAAGACGGTTCATGTCGTCAATCGTTCCGGGAAGATCGTCGGAAAGACGGTGCATTTTAAGAGCCTTCCGGATGGAAGAGAGCGCCTGGGCCGGATGGTTCTGCATCAGTAGCTCCTGGGCTCCTGAAAGATTCTCCCGGGCCTTCACCCTGTTGGGGTGGGCCACGGGGGTGCCGGCGCACCCGGCGAGAACCAGCGTCAGAAGGAGGACTCCCAGAGATGCCCGATGGCCGGACTTCATTTGCCACCCCCTTCCGAAAGGGATGGAACCGGGCTCGCTCCCCGATCGACCGGACCCAGAGCCGGAATGGGCGGGGAAGGGGGAGGAATGAGGTTCCGGACCGGCCAGCTTTGCTTGATGCCGTTCAGAATCGACTGGGTCGTATCGAGCGTCTCTCCGGTGGTCTTCAGAATCGTAGTGGTCTTGCCGGTGATTTCAGGGAGGGCCGGAGTGGCCTTCTTGACGTCGTCGACGATCGATTGCAGCTGCGCGACGAGGCGAGGAAGATCGCCGGCCACGACCTTGATGTTTTCGGATGTCTTGCGGATGTTGACCGCCGTTCCCTGAAGTTCGTCGTAGATCTCCTGCTTTTTGAGGATCGCCCCGACCGTGCCCTTCCCGCGATCGATCGAACTCGAGAGATCGGCGATGTTCCGGACGATTCGCTGAAGATCGACGATCGTCGGGTTGAGTTTCGCCATGATCTGCTCCATGGTCAGAGGGGTCTCCGCCCGAAGACGGGCATTGTTCTTCACCTCCGGGAGCCAGGGCGTTCCAATGCTGATCCGGAGGGAGACGTCGCCGGAGATGATTCCGGATTTCTTGATCGTGACGAAGGAGTCCTTGCGAATCATGTCCTGGTATTTGCTGAGGACCTTCATCGACACCTTGATCTGGTTCAGCTTCGTGAAATCCAGCCCGTCCACCTCTCCGACATTGAGCCCAGCGAGCATGACCGGAGTCCCGGGAACAATTCCGTAGGACTGGTCCAGAATGGTGTAAAGATGGAAGCGCCTGTCGAAGACGTGCTGGTGCACGGCGATCTCGTACAGTCCGAAGATGAACCCGACAAGAGGAACCAGAAGAAAGATTCCCGCCAGCTGTTCGATTTTTTTTTCCCCGGCGCGATGCACATAGTGAAGTTTCATGGGACCTCGTGAACGCCATCGGCCGCCAAACGATAGCGATGGCTGAAAAAGGATTGTCTGTCCATACTCTTTCTTGCCAGCACAAGAACGGTTATTTCTTTTTCGGAGTCGATCCGGGCAAGCCGGTTCCAGAATGTCTCAACTCCCTCATCGTCAAGGCCCTCGAAGGGGTCGTCAAGAATCAGGAGATCCGGGTTGTTGATCAGAGAGCGGACAAAGCCCACCTTTTTGATCTGGTCGAGATTCAGGGAGGACGGATAGAGATCGAGGAGATCTCCGAGGCGAAACTCCTCCAGAAACGGGGCGAGGAGCGCAGTCACCCGTTCCAGCGATTCGAAATGTCCGAATCGAAGAGGAAGGGCAATGTTCTGGAAGACCGTCAGATGGCTCAACAGAACTCCCCTGTCGGGAAGAACGCCGATCTTTTTCCGGACATAGGAGAGCAGGGGAGCCGAAGGCGCGGTCATGTCCCGCCCAAAGGCGGTGTATTCCCCTTCCCAGAGGGTGAGAAGGCCGAGGACCGTCTTTACGATCGCCGACTTGCCGATTCCGCAGGGTCCCGTAATGTGAATGTGGTCCCCGCGGGAGATTCGGAGGTTCAATGCGGGAAAGAGCGGGCGATCCGGCTCGTATCCGATCCTGGCATCCTGGAAATCAAGCAATGTTTCCAAAAAATACGACTCCTACCGTCAGGTCAAGCCAGCGCGGAAAAGATAAGATAGAGGCTGAGCATCACCACACACAGGGACAGGGAACTGACGAGGGACAGGGTCGTTTCCCGGGGAACCTCGACCGGGGAGTTTTTCACCCGCAACCCATGGTAGACGCTGACCGAGGCAATGATCGTCCCGTAGGCAAGCCCTTCTAGAACCGGAAGCACGAGATCCGTCAGCTTGATGCTGGTCTCGATCATCCTGACCAGGGTGGCGATCGGCATCGAAAGGCCCATCAGGGCCATGGCGAACCCGCCACCCATCGCGATCAGCCCGAAGTAAAAGGTCAGGGCGATATTTGAAACGACGATACCCACGAGACGGGGGGTCACGAGAAAGTTCGATAGATTGACGCCCAGCATCTCGATCGTGTCGAGCTCTCCGTTGACGCGCATGTTCCCGATCTCGACCGCCAGACCTGAGGTCGAGCGGGCGATGACGATCAGGGCGGTCGCAAAGGGACCGACGATCCCGAAGATCACATGAAGGACGATGGGTCCCATGAGGTTCTGGATCCCAAGACGTGGAAGCTCGATCCCCGTCTCGGCGACTATCCCGGCCCCCACGAGGAGCGCGACGACAGTGACGATCGGGAGGGCAGAAATCCCGGCCGCCACGATTGGCTGAAGAAAGCTGTGCAGAATCAGCCGGCGGGTCAGGACGAGGCGAATGAGATCGTAAATGCTGGTAAGGACGATCTGACCAAGATCCCGGAAGTAATGAAAAAGCCTGACCGGACTGATTCGGACAAGAATGTCGATGGCTAACCTCGGCGCGTCATTGATGACGGGAAAGAGTTCATCGCTCTCCCTTCATCCTGTGTTCAGGGCTGGTTCATCTCTTTTTTCGTCTCTCCCGACAGAGCTTTGAGAAAGGCCAGAAGATCCCTTTTCTCCGAGTTCTTCAGATGGAGAGGAACCAGCAGTGGGTCTTTTGTCGCAAAGAGTGATTTTCCGCCGCCCCGATCATAGAAATTGACGACCTGGCGGAGGGTCCTGAAGGTTCCGTCATGCATGTAGGGGGCCGTCAGTGCCACGTTCCGGAGCGGAGGCGTCCGGAACTTTCCTTTGTCCAGGGGATCATGGGTCACGGCGTACCGGCCGACATCAACCGGCAAGGTTCCTGTCTGGGGGACACCAAGATTGTGGTAGGACTGATCGGAAAGAAGGGCCCCGGAATGGCAAAGGACGCAGCGGGCCTTTCCCTTGAAGAGCATGAATCCCCGTTTTTGTGCAGGAGAAAGGGCCTTCGCGTCTCCCATCAGAAATCGGTCATAGGGAGAATCCGGCGTAACCAGCGTCCGTTCGTAGGCGGCGATCGCTTCCCCGATCCGGTCGATGGAGACATCTCCGCCAAAGACCTCCCGGAAGGATGTCCGGTAGGCCGCAATCTTTCGGAGACGATCCACCACGCTCTGGTTGGAGGGGTTCTCCATCTCGACGGGATTGGTCAATGGACCGAGAGCCTGCTCCTCGAGGCTTCCGGCCCGTCCATCCCAGAACAGAAGATTCAGGTAGGCTGCGTTCAGAACCGGCGGCGCGTTGCGTCCTCCCCGCTTTCCCCCGACACCGATGGAGACGGGCCTTGGATCGGCGTAGCCTGCCTTCGGCATATGACAGAAGGCGCAACTGATGGAGCCGTTTACCGAGAGCCTGGGGTCAAAAAACAGCTTTTTCCCCAGAGACACCTTCGCGGGAGTTTCCAGATTGGAAAGGGGGATAGGGGGGGAAGGGGGAAGGGGAACCAGGGGCTGGGCCTGCGCTAGTGAGACGGAAAGGATTACCGGAAAAATTGAAACGATATGAGAAAGTCTCATTGGTCCTCCTGAAGAGAAAGATTGCCAAGCCTGCGAGAAAATCGTAGCACAGTTTTTTCGAGAACCCAATTGAGAACGCCGCTATTGCGGGGAATCATCGCAGAGAAACGGGAACAGAAAGAACGAGATTTCCCATGCGAGACCATCCAAGCTGACGAGTTGGAGGATATGGGAAAAAGGGAGAAAAGAGAACTCAAGAGCCAACTCGGTCGGCTTATGTCACACCTATTGAAATAGCAGTTTCAGCCTACAATGCGAACCACTACACCCAAGAACAAATTCTTTCAGAATTCTTTTGGCCAGCTAGCATTTAAAAAAGAAAGAAACGAAGCCGGACCCGGGCTTCCTGGTCGATAGACTTCCATGATTTCCGGCGCAAGGCCACAATCCGCTATTGTTTACATAATATACATTATTTGCGATATAAAATGAAACACAACGATTTATTCGTGATTCATAGATGCAACATTTATGAGCAGAAAAATTCCCTGAATATCAAAGAGCGTGCTCCATTCTGGCCCCCGGAATCTGGTACGCATTCTGCATAAGGAAACCTTCGAATCATATCAGCTGAACATGATCGGGTCTTGACCCGCGGTCTGGGCGGGAGGGACAGGCGGAATCCCCAGGGAAGCCATACCCCCATATGACTCCTGAGAACCGCCCCCTCCTGCCCAGCCAACGGTCGGGGATTCTGTCCGCTGTGGACAGGACGCGCAATTTCCATGGGGGGTTCGGATCTTCACACCCGGACCGTAGCACTTCAAAAAAGGAGAGAGGATTTATGGCTTCCGTAAAAGAAATCCCGAACGGAACGGCTGCGAAGACGGCGATCATCTCCTCCGTCTTCTGGCTGGCGATGGGGACGACTCTGGGATTCGTCACCTCGCTCAAACTGTCCTACCCCGACGTTCTCTCGGGAACGCCCTACCTGAACTTCGGGCACATCCGGCCGGTCCACGTCCTGACGGTGATCTACGCCTGGATCTCGATGGCCTTTGCGGCCGCCATGTACTACATGACCCCCGTTCTCTGCGGAACGAAACTCTGGAGCGAGCGGCTCGGCGTCATGAACATCTGGCTCTGGAATCTCGGCATCATCGTCGCCGACGTCTCTCTCGACCTCG
>JAKBXW010000012.1 GCA_021840555.1 Nitrospirota bacterium | reverse complement strand
CGTACGAATCATGAGAAAGCATCCGGTGGTCTCAACCGAAACTCTCACCGCCCGCGACCATGATGTTGAGTTCCTCTATACGAATTTGCGCCTTTGCACGGGGGTTCCTGTCGAATGGATTTCAATTCGTACGAAATCGGATAGTGTACGTATTGTTCTTGATGATATCGTACGAAAAGGACTTGCCAAGATAGATCGTACGAATTGCGAGGCTCTTGTCTTGACGGGAGAGGGGCTTTTTATTCTGGATGCGATCGCGTCCAGGATTCTCGAGTGCTTTATCCTGTGAATCTGAAAGCAGAGATCCCGGTAAGGGATCCTATTCTTTTTGAGAGGAGGGAGACCTTCCATCGGGATAATAAAGATAGAGATATTTGAGAAATGTGTAATAGGCATAGAGTCCCGCCAGAAAGAGGCCTTCTTTCCCGTCGAGGAATCCCCGCCTCAGAAAATACATCTTTACTGCCATGCCGGCCGGATGGGCCAGAAGAGCCCAAAGGGACGGAGATCGTCCACGGATTTGCATTTCACGGGCGGCAAGCTTCGCATATTTTGTCGATTTTGAGAGGTATCCGTCGAGGGAACGATAAGTGAAATGAATGAGATTCCCGTTTAGGGATGCGATCTCTCCCTTGACCAGGATCTGGACATGGACCTGTCGGCGCTCCATTTCGCCCGAGTCTTTCCGGAAGAGACGGACAAGAGGATCGGGCGCCCACCCGCTATGGTATATGGGCTTTCCGATAAAATAGTTCAGCCGGTTGAAGGAGAATCCCCGGTACCTTTCGAGGCGGTCCGGATCCTTGAAGAGCTCCCGGACCGATCGGGAGAGTTCGGGAGAGAGCCGTTCGTCGGCATCAAGATTCAGGATCCAGGGTCGTGTGGCCAGATTGAAAAGGCGATTGTACTGGGATCCGAAATCGTCAAAGGAGTGGATATGAAAGGAGGCTCCGGCCTCCTCCGCGATGGCGCGTGTCCGGTCGGTGCTTCCGGAGTCGAGGATGACGATTTCGCTCTCAAGATCCACGAGGGAGTCCAGACACCCGGGAAGATTCTCCTCCTCGTTGTACGTGAGAATGCAGACCGAAAGGGAAAGGGCCATCACGACCGGTCCGAAAGAGATAAATGGGGAAGGGCTGGAGCGGAGAATCGCACGATGGGTTCCTTTCGGCATCCAGGCGGACCGTTGAAAGTGAGTCGATCCGGATCAGGATAGCAGAGCCATCCAGAACGGGTAAAGCCTCTTTGGGCTTTCTGTTCGCGAAAAAAGAGGTCGTTTCTCCCCGCCCGGGGAATCACGTCGTGCCGTTCCGGGATGAGGACTTCCCCCGGGGATGGTGCTCTTCGAGGGTTTTTTTGAGATGGGCCAGAGAGACGTGGGTGTAGATCTCTGTCGTGCGGATGTCCTCGTGGCCCAGGAGAAGCTGGATGGAGCGGATGTCGAGGCCTTTTTCGAGGAGATGGGTGGCGAAGGAGTGGCGGAGGACATGGGGGGAGAGGGGGGAGGTGATCCCGGCCTTCTTCCCGTACTTCTTGATCAGGGTCCAGAGGGCCTGGCGGGTGAGGGGCGCCCCGCCCCGGGCCACAAAGAGCTCCGGGCCGGCGGGGCGAAAGAGCGGGCGGACCGTTTCCGTGTAGCGCCGGACGTGGACGAGGGAGGAAGCGTCGAGGAAGGCGATCCGCTCCTTGGCGCCCTTTCCCGTGACCACGAGCGCCCCCGTCTCGAGGTTCAGGCGCTCGAGGGGGAAGGTCGCCACCTCGGAGACCCGGAGCCCCGAGGCGTAGAAGAAGGAGAGGATCGCCCGGTCCCGGATCCCTTCGGCCCGCTTTTCATCCGGAGCGCTGATGAGCCGGGCGATCTCCTCCTGGCTCAGGACTTTAGGCAGGGAACGGGGGATTTTAGGGGAGGAGAGCTCCTCGGTGGGGTCTTTCCGGACTCCTTCCACTTCGAGGAACCGCGACCAGGACTTGAGGGAGGAGAGGATGCGGGAGCGGGAGCGGGCCGAGAGATCCCCTTTTTCCGAGAAGTATCGGCCGGGATCCTCTTGGTCGAAGGTCAAAAGGGTCTTGCCGGAAGGGACCAGAAATCGGGCGAAGGCGCGGAGGTCGGAGAGGTAGGCCTGGCCAGTATTTTGGGATTTTCCCTGGGCCAGAAGGAGCTCTTCCTCGAAGCGGTCGAGCAGGGATTCGACATTTTGGGGAGAGCTTCGGGCCAAGGGAGCCTCCGTGCGCCCCGGAGTTGCGGGGCCTATTCGTTCCGGGCGGTGTAGGCCGTCACGTTGTTGCCGAAGGTCCCGGAGGGAACCCCCATGCAGGGGCCCAGACTGGTGCCGTCCTCTCCCATGAAGACGGCTGGAGTCCCGGTCGCTGGATCGGTGATGGCCGCAAGGGAGGATGGATGGAAGAGGTCACACCCCATGTAGGCGGCGTTGAACTGGTTCAGGGAGACACCTGTCGGAGCAGTCGACGGACCCGAATAGGTGAGAACATACTGGGTGATGGCATCGTCCCCCGCGTTTGCGATGTAGAGGAAGTTGCACCCCCCTGAAGTGCAATAGTTCTGGGCAGGGTTCGTCCCGTGTATGACCGCGATTGCTGAGGGGGCGCTGAGCTCGCCTCCGGTGTAGTTTCCGATGTAGGAGAGGGTCGATCCGCTGACCGAAAAGATATCGATGGCGTAGGAGCCGTTCGTTGTCGCGGCCACATAGACGACCGGAGCGGTGGGGTCCGCGGCGATCGCCGTCACTGTCGTGCCCTTGAGGTTTGGAAGGGCAGTCGGAGATGTGCAGGAGCTGGTGGTGCAGGTGAAATAGGATCCGGTGGTGGTCATCCCCACGATCTGCGACGAGGGGACGCTGTAGGCGAGAAAAGAGGAGGCGGCCCCATTTGTGGTGGAAACTATAGATGAGCATGTCGTTGAAGAAGTTATTGATAGCGAGTAGACCCCTCCCGAAGTGGCATAGAAGAGGGTTCCGGAGCCCGATGATGTTCCGGGAATCACCGCGAGGGAGAGGATGGGCGGTCCGGTGGTACCGGCAACGCATTGAGTTATTGTGGTTGGGGCCCCGGAGGAAACCGCGGCGTCGTAGATGTTCCCGTTATGATCCCCCAGGAAAACGGCATTCGTCGATCCATAGGTGACCCCCGCCAGGGCGGTGATTCCGGTGGTCCCTTGGTAGATGGAAGAGGAGCACGCGGTCGTGCCGTCCGGAACGTAGCAATTCCCCGCGGCCGCCCCTAAAGCCACGAGAGAGCCCGTCTGCCCCGTAGGAAGGGGGGCGGTGGCCCCCGAGAAGCTTGTGGCGGAGGTGCACCCTCCCACCACGAGAAGGATCCCTGCCAAAAAGGAGAGGAGGATGCGACGCTCCGCTTTTCGCGGACCCGCGGTCCGGGGGAAGGTTCCGCGATCGTTCGCTTCCGGAGTCCCTTTCGGCGACAATATTCGCTGGGCGCGGTCTGATTCGGCCATGCTATTCGTTCTTGACGTTGTAGGCGGTGATGTTGTTCCCGAAGGGGCCCGATGCGAGCCCGAAGCAGGCGGGCCCCGAAGAAGAGACCGAGGAGAATCCGTTTTCCCCCACGAAGACCTCCGGCGTGTTCAGGGTTCCTGAGGAGCCCGGAAGGGGGAAGGCCGCGATGGCGTCCGGGTTGATGAGATCGCAGTTGTAGTAGGCGTTGTTGAACTGGTTGACTGAGACTCCGTTCGGCGTGGTTCCGGAGTAAGAGTAGGTCAGGACGTACTGGGTGACGGTCGTGTTCCCGGCGTTGGCGACGTCCATGAAGGTGCAGGGGCCGATGGTGCAGAAGTTCGAGGTTCCGTTCTTCCCGACGAAGAGAGCGATTCCCGAGGGGCCGTTCAGCTCGGTTCCCGAATAGTTTCCGATCGAGGTCAGGACGCCGTTCGTTCCGACCTGATAGAAATAGATCCGGCTCGTGTTGACTCCGATTGCGACCACGTAGACGATCGCATAGTTTGGATCGGAGCCGATGGCGGTGATCTGGGGGGCGGTGTCGACGAGGCCGGGGAGGGCCCCTTGAGAGATGCAGGACGGCGAGCCGGTCGTCGTACAGGAGTAGTATTGGGCGCTTGCCGTCACTCCGAGGACGAGCCCGGTGGCATTGTTGTAGGCGATCGCTCCCGTCAGGGAGGTTGACAGGTTAGAAGATGAAAAGGAGGAGGAGGAACATGCACCCGTTGAAGCGGTCAGCTGCCCCTTAAAAATCCCCCCCGAAGTCGTATAGAACAGAAGGGGAGCCGAGGACAACGGAACCACGGTCAGGGATGTTATGGAAAGAGAAGAAGAGGTTCCGGTCATACATGAATGGAATGATGATGATGATGATGGAAGCGTGCTGGAGGGAGACGAAAGGGATTCGATATTCCCCCCTCCGTCTCCCCAGTACAGAACATTGGTGGATCCGACGGTGGCCGCCGCCAGGGCGGTGATGGCGTCGGCTCCTTTGTAAGAGGCAGAAGAGCAGGCGGCAGCAATATCCGAAATATAGCAATTCGCGGGAGAAGAGGCCTCGGCCGCCACGATGGAGCCGGTCTGGCCGTTCGGAAGGGGGGGCGGGGGGCCCGAGGAGCTGGAGCCGCCGCCGCAGGTTGAAAGAGCCAGGAGCCCGAGCCCCAGGAGTCCCGAAAGGAACTTTCTGTCCGATATCGTTTTTCCGGTTGTCTCCCTCACGCCGTCCTCACTCCCTGGATTTCTCGTTCGCTCTTCCGTATCCCGTCGCATTTTCATCCTTTTTCGTTCTCATGCCCTTTCCCTCCTCACGGGAAGCCGGGATAGCCCGTGGTCCCGCCACCGGATCCGTTCCCAGAACTCAGCGTCGGATTGATGACGTTGATGGTGAAGGTCGGGGCGACGTTCCCCGAAACGGTCGTCGCGTTATTGTACCCCAGGAGATTCCCGTTGTTGACCTGCGTCAGATAGAAAATATTTCCCGGAGGGGCGTTCGGATTGTTGTCGATCGCGATCGCGTAGACATTGTTGAAGCCCGTGTTCGATCCGTTCAGCCTGCGGGTGGGGGCGAGGTTGCCGCCCGACGTCGCCCCGCCCAGGATGTTGTCCCAGATCATGACCCCGTTGGCCGCAAAATCCGCGACATAGAGCGCCCCCTGATAATAGGCGAGGCCCACCGGAGAGGAGAGAAAGGTGTTGCTCCCGCTGATCCAGTTCGTGGGAGGGATGTTCGGACTGGTGGAAGGGCATCCCGTTCCGGACTCGAGGTTCACCCCCACGCAGTAGCCGTTTCCGTAGATGTTCACCTGGCTGTTGCCGGTGTTCGAGACGAAGAGGGTGTTCTTCGAGTTCGAAAAGGCCACGAAGGCCGGCCCGTTGAGGGAGGTGTTGTTGGCCGGCTGTCCGAAGGGAAGGCCCCCGTTCGTTCCCGGAAGAAGCTGTCCCGAAGGCGAAAGCGTCACGCTTCCGGGGCCCGTAATCTGGCGGAGGTCGAAGGCCAGGATGTTGGAAGATCCCGGATTGGCGACGAAGAGGATGGGGGCGGAGAGCGTTCTCCCGCTTGCGTTCACCCAGTCGAGGGCCATCCCCTCCGGGGACTGGAAGGCGCTGGAGCTGATCGTGATCGTCGGAGCAGGATTGGCGGTGTTTGCCGGATTGAAGCCGCACCAGATCCCGATCTTGTTCCCGATCCCGTCTGCTCCGTAGAGGACCGGAGCGGAGCAGAACTTGAATCCCTGGGAGGAGATCAATAGCCCGTCCGGTCCCTGGAGTGCGTTATAGAGAGAGGTCGTCGGTGCGAGCGAAGAGTTGGAGATCTGAAATCCGTAAGGGTTCGAAGAGTTTCCGGAATCAAAGATCAGGATCTGTTTGGATCCGTAACTGGTCACGGCGGCGAATCGAGCTGTTGTGGTCGAGCCGGGTGAAGGACTCGGAGAAACATTACACGTGGCCGTCGAGCAAACCGCGATCCCGTAGGGAAAGTTGATGTTGTTCGAATTGGCGGGGGGATTGCCGCAGGAGGCCAGAAGACCCAGGGAGAAAAGGACCAGGGTCCGTTTCATCCGGATCCCCGGACTACCGGGGCCCCACGGCACGGCCCGAACCGCGCAAGCCAGAACCCGCCACCCGCTCCTGCATTCGTGGCGAACCCTCGCCATGGAAAGCTTAGACACCCGTATCCCTTGACTCCTTGATTCCCTTGCGGCCTTCGTTCTAATCCGATTGTCTTCCCACTATCCTAAAACAGCCCCGAAAAGTCAAGAAAGAAACGGCAGGAATCGCCGTTTTCCCAGCATTTTCTCCGGGTTTTGACGAGGGTTCCAGAGAGCCCTGTGAAGGCGGGAGTGTCATCGTTGACAGAAGGTTTTGTATTATGTTATATAGTTATTAATTTAATAACTTAACGGGAGGAAAAATGGAACCCCAGACCACGGAATCGAAGGTCGCCCGCCACGAACGGATCAAGGGATCGGTCAATCCCTGGGAGATCCTTCCCGAAATCCTTGCCGATGCCGACCGGGGTCCCGGGGGAATGAGCCGGGAAGATCTCGACGTCAGGACCCGCTGGTGGGGGATCTATCCCCAGGGCGACGGCCTTGGCGTCCGGGGCGGCGGGACGGATTTCTTCATGGTCCGGATCCGGATCCCGGGAGGACGGCTCTCGGCCTCCCAGCTGGCCGCGATCGGGAGTCTCTCCCGCCTCTACGCCCGGGGGACGGCCGACATCACCGTCCGCCAGAACATCCAGTTTCACTGGGTCCGCCCCCAGGACCTCCGCCCCCTCTTCGACGGACTGGCCTCGGCGGGGCTCACCACCCGGGGCGCCTGCGGCGACGACACCCGGAACATCACCTCCTGCCCTGTCTCCGATCTCCTGACGGAGGAGCGGGAGGCCGACCGGGAGCTCCTCCTCGCGATCAACGCCGCCCTGAACGGGAACCCCCTGTTCTACAACCTTCCCCGGAAGTTCAAGATCACCTTTGCCGGCTGCCCCTGCGGCTGCACCTATCCCGAGATCAACGACGTGGGGATCCTTCCGGTGACCCACCCTCTCCACGGCCCGGGGTACGCCTTCCGTGTCGGTGGGGGACTGGCCACGCGCCCCCACCTCTCGCTTCTTCTTCCCCGCTTCTTTTCTCCGGAGGCGGTGGTCCCCGCGCTTATCGCCATCGCGACCCTCTTTCGGGACCGGAACGAGCTCCGCCAGAGCCGGGAGCGGGCCCGGCTCAAGTTTCTCTTTCTCGAGCACGGCTGGACCGTCGACTCCTTTGCCTCGGAGCTCGAGCGTCTCCTGGGACGGCCTCTTCCCGACCTTCATCCGGCCGTCACCCCCTCTTTCATCGGACGCACCGGCAGGGACCACCTGGGGATCCACCCCCAGCGGGACGGGCGGCTCTTCGCCGGCTTTTCGGTGGCCCAGGGGATCCTCGACCCGGAGCGGATCGCCCGGATCGCCGCCCTGGCGGAGACTTACGGCTCCGGAGAGATCCGTCTCACCCCCCAGCAGAACCTTATCATTCCGGGGATCCTTGAGGAGAATTCGGCCCTTCTGGAATTCTCGGCCCGGGAAGCCGGACTCTCGCCCGATCCCGGATTCGATGCCCGGACCGTTTCCTGCACCGGCAAGACCTTCTGCCGGCTCGCCCTGGCCGAGACCAAGGAGCTGGGGAAGGGGCTGGCCGAAACCCTTTCCGAACGCTTCCCGCTCCTTTCCTCCGTCCCCTACATACATCTTTCCGGCTGCCCCAACGACTGCGGTCAGATGCGGATCGCCGACATCGGGCTCACGGGCATCCAGGGCAAGAATGGCGACCACGGCACGGAGGACGGCTTCGAACTTCTCCTGGGGGGATCGATGACGGGGACGCTTACCGTCAACCGCCGGACGGGAGTGAAGCTTCTGAAGGATCAGGTGGCCCCATTCCTGACGCGGCTTCTTGCCTTCTACGAGAGCGCCTGCCACAATGGGGAGGACTTTCGCACCTTCGTCGAGCGCACGGGGCTCGACTGGGTTTCCGTTCTCGACAAGGGAACAGCCGAAGAGTGCGCCCTTCTGGCCGAGAGCCTCTCCGGTCCCTGAGAATTCCGGGCCCCCGGGACGGGCTCCGGAGTTCTCTCCTCACCCTGGGACCGATGCTCCATGCGCCTGCCCGGACCGCTTCCGACGATCTTTTTCCTTCTCGCCCTTTCAGGGACGGCCTCCGGGGCCGCCTGCCCTCCCGATGCGAACGCCCGCCTTGGCCGCTCGATCGAAAAGATCCAGCAGTTTCTGTCTGCCGCCCGGACCGCTCCTTCCTTCAATTACGATCGCTTGGACTTTCTCCTTGACCGGTTCGGCGCCCGGGAAAAGGCATGGGCCCTCTGCGGTGGCCCTGACCGCTCTCGCCAGGATCTCCTTCTGCGGGGGCGCCTCGACCAGATACGCCGGCGACTGTCCCGGCAACGCTCCCTTCCTCCCGAATCCTCTCCGGCTCCGGCTTCGGCCTATCCCGAGATCGAACGGCTTTTTTCCGGACTTCCAGGATCGCCCCCGCCCTCAACCGGGTCCGGAGAAGGACAATCCAGGGCTGGGGGGGGAGCCCTGAGCCGTCCGCTCCTCCTGCTTCTCGTCCTTTTTGGGGGGCTCCTGGTCCTCCTCCTGGCCTTGCGCACCATCCTGAGCACGGCTCAGAAGTCCCCGGAAGCGGACGAGGATCCGAAGGGGGCGCTCCGGCGCCTCGGGGAGCGCTGGGACCGTTTCCGGTCCTCGAAAGAGGAGATCCTGGCGGCGATGAAGAAACGGCTCGGCCGGGAAAGGGGAATCGTCCTCCTACGGGCCCAGCTTCTGAAAAAAGGTGCGGGGGAGGACGGGTGGACGGTGGTCGACGAAATCGTCTCGGACGAGGGGGGGCAGATCCGGACCTTCGGGGAGGGTCGCCTCGAGGCGGCTTTGACGGAGTCGTGGATCGAGACCCCCCTGGGGGAGGGCGAAACCCGCACCCGGGCGGTTATTCCCCTGGACGGTGAGGAGGGGCAGGAGAGGGCCATCGTGGTCGACGCGCTCGCCCTTCCCGAAATCGACGTTCTGGTTCCGGATCTCTCGGGACTCAGGAGCCTCGTCCAGATGAAGGAGATCCTCTTCGAACTCTCCGGGAATGGCGGGGAGCGGGAGGCGGTCGGAGTGATCTCCTTCTTCTTCGACGACCCCGGAAAGAATCGCCTCCTGGAAGAGGAGGGAGAGGAGGCGTTCCGGGACCGGAGCTTCGTCGTGAAGGAGGCGGAGCGGCTGGCCGGAGAGTCCATGCCGGTCTTCGGGGAGCCGCCGGGGATTTTTCATCTGGTGCTCCGGGGGTGGTCCGAGGTCCGGACGGGGGCGCTCATCCGGAAGATCGCGGACGGCCTTGGACCGGAGTCCGGAAAGAGGGAATCAGAGATCCTCGAAAGGCCCTGGTACCGCAAGCTTCTGGTGGCCTACACGCGGTGGGAGGATCCGGACCCCTCCCGGATCGAATCCTTCCTCGAACGCGTCGGGGGGAATCTCGCACGTCTCCGAAGCCATCCCGAGATCGGGAGCGTGATCGACCACTGAACACAGGAAAAGAAGGTCGGAGGGGACAGGGCGTGATGAGGAGAAAGGGCTGGAACTGTCAGATGAAGGGGTTCAGCAGCCGGACTCCCGTTTTCTCGAAATACCCGGTGTCGCGCGTCACGACCGTCAGGTCGAAGATGAGGGCGAGGGAGGCGATCTGCTTGTCGACGGGATTGTTCGGGTCAAGCGCCATCAGTTTCCCCCAAACATGGGCGCACGACGCATCGAATGCAAGGATCCGGTCGGCATATTCTTCGGTCAGCTGGGCCAGCCAGTCCCCAAGGATGCGAACCTGGGAAAGATCTCCCCGCCTTCGGATCATTTCGAGCCCATGACGGATTTCTCCATTGGCCTGGACAGGAAGAAACATTGATTCTTCCCGGGATCTTTGCCAGAATTTGCGGACGCCCGCATTGGCCCCTTCGCCCTTTCTCGCTTCGCTCACGACATTCGTGTCGATCAGGTACACGCTCAGCCGTTCCGATGACGGGTGTCGAAGTCCGAATCGACGCCGACATCGGGCATGGAGGAGAGAACGTCAGCGATTGATCGGCGTTTTGGACGCTGGAGGACTTCCTTGAGGATTTCCCTGTGCTCTGCCTCGGCACTTCGTCCATGGGACAAGGCTCTTTCCTTGAGGGCTTTCGAAATTTCCTCGTCCACATTTCTAACGATGAGATTGGTTGGCATGGGCATCCTCCCGATGGCTGTAGGTTCGGGTTCGAAGGAGAAGCGGCTAAGTTCGGAAAAACCTCGAAAGACTCGTTTTTTCCTTTTTATGGAGGGTGGAGAAAAAAGACAGGGCTTGGACGATGATTCCCGGAAGTTCTCCGGGGGGGGAGGCCTGCTTTGGTCCTCGAAAACGACCGTGGAGACGACATTTGGACAGATCACGGAAACTCGGGGTCTTGGCTCCTTCATGACGGCGGGAGATTCGACAATCACCCGACTGTCTTCGATTGAGATGCCCTCCAACACAACCTGTCTCATCTACTTGGCACGGAGGTTTCTGTTCCCGCAAAGCCTCAACGGGACTACGCAAACGATCCGGATGGGTTGGCGCGGTTGTCTATGGAGGAATTTTCGTCATTACCGTTTGCATATTATTAATAAAACATGCACAATAAATATAGGTTTGTTTCATACGGAAGGAGAGAACCGTGCAAAACATGACCCTTGAACAGCTTCGGACGGCCAGCGAGGCCGGTGGCGTTTCCAGTGTGACTCTGAAAGGGCAGGGCGGGGGGTTCTTCGTTCAGATCGCCACTCGCAATGGCTCTGGTGCCGTACTGGCGAAAGCCCGAAGCAGCGAGCCTCGCTGCTTCGGCAATCCGGCCGCTGCTTTGAAGGTACTGCGCGACGTGGGCATCACCATCGGCCAGTTTGATGCTAGCGAGTGGAACCCGTCGGAGCGTGAGCCGGTGGCACGTTCCAGCGACAGCCGCGCCCTGGCTCTGCGCAAGGCCCATGAAGCCGCCGCCTATAACGAGTGGCTGGCCGCCGAGATTCAGGAGGCCGTCGACGACATCCGGCCGAGCATTTCGCACGATGCAGTAATGGCCGAGATGGACGCTGACATAGCCGCTTTGGAAGCCGAACACAAGCCGGCCGGAAGGAAGCGCGCTTGAGCGCGGTCGGCTGATCTATGGCGAAGGCGAAGCCTCCTTACCGCATCGAGTGGCGACCGAAGGCCCGCGAGGACTTGGCCGCCATCGTCCGATACATCGGCAAAGACAATCCGACAAGGGCTCGCAACTTCGTCCAGGAGCTGCACGAAAAGACTTTACCCCTTGAACAGTATCCGGAGCTTGGCCGCAACGGGCGCCCCGGCTTGCCGGACGATGTGCGCGAGATTGTCGCACATCGACATTACATCGTGTTCTATCGCGTGCTGGACGAGGTGAGCACCGTGGAGATTTTGCGAGTGAAACACGCGGCACAACAAACGCCGTGACGATGTGGTGACAGAAGAATCTCGTCAGCGAGAACCACCTGTTACCAGTACTAACCGGATTTGTCGTTTTTTCCTGATTTTTTCAAGGAATCATAGCCTTTATTTGGTTCGATAGTTGACGCCCTGTCCCACAAAAAAGAAGTCCGCCACACTGACCAAACCTAGCTCCGAGTTTGGCTGAGGGGCCTCCTCGCCCAAGCGCCTTTCCCCTTACCCCCGACATCCGCATCCGAGGCGGGACGATGCCGGAGGTGCAGCCTTCTTGCCCATTCCCTTCCGTTTTTCGACAATATTTCCTTCAGAAATCCCAGGAAAACAGCGAAGCCGCTCGGGTAAGTTCGTTCTTCTTCCCTCCCGTCCCCTCTATTTTGCATTCGTAGCGAACGAATCGACTCCTGCTGCCGTGCGAGACTCTTCCTCACTGTAGGGGAGGCAGTCCAAAAAAGAGGATGTCGTGTTATTTGAGCATATATGGAGAACGTCATGGGGCCCGCGGTCCGGCCATCGGCGGGTCTCAGTCGTGGCCGAGGGCGCTTCGGAAGATCTCGTCGAAGCGGAAGCGGTTGGGGATCTGCTTCCGGAGAACGCTGTAGAGGGTCGGCACCAGGAAAAGGGTCGAGACGGTCCCGACCAGGAGCCCCCCGATCACCGCCCGCCCCAGGGGGGCGTTCTGCTCGCCGCCGCTCCCCAGCCCCAGCGCCATGGGGAGCATGCCCAGGATCATGGCGGTGGCCGTCATGAGCACCGGACGTAAACGGGTGGCCCCCGCCCGGACCGCGGCCTCCGCGGCGGAGAGTCCCTCTCCCCGGAGATCGTTCGCGAAGGTCACCACCAGGATGCTGTTGGCCGTCGCCACCCCCACCACCATGATCGCACCCATCGCCGACTCGACGTTCAGCGTCGTATGGGTCGCGAAGAGGGCGAGAGCCACCCCGGCAAGTCCGGCCGGAACGCTCATGAGGATGATGAAGGGATCGAGGAAGGACTGGAAGTTCATCACCAGAAGGAGATAGACCAGAAGGGCGGCCAGGATCAGTCCCAGCCCGAAGCTCCTGAAGGAGTGGAACATCTCGGCGCTCTGGCCCCGGAACCGGAGGATCGTTCCGGGCGGCGTGGCAAAGCCCGCAAGCGCCGCCCGAATGTCCCGGTAGACCGCCCCGAGGGAGCGTCCCTGGGTGTTGACCAGCACGTCCTCCACCCGCTGGACGGTGTAGTGGGTGATGGAGCCGGGGGTGGTCCCCAGCCGGATGTCCGCGATGTTCGAGAGATACTGGACGGTGGGGGAGGGCTGGGGCGCCGCAAGAGCCGCCATGAGGTTGGGGACGGAGGTCTGGGCCGGACGCAGGGGCAGATGGGCGAGCTCGCCCATGGTGGCGATTTTTGGAGTGGGGGTCTGGACCGCCACGATGTAGTTGACGGTGTTCTTGGGATTGACCCAGTAGTTGGGGGCGATGAGCGAGCTCGATGCGAGCGACACCAGAAGGTTGGTCGCCACGTCGTTCTGTGTCATTCCGACCAGGATGGCGTTGTCGCGGTTCGTCCGGACATAGACCGCCGGATAATGGAGCACCTGGGGGATGGCCACGTCGACCGCTCCGGGAACATTCCGGACGATCTGGCGGATTTTCCGGGCGATCCTGTCCGAGGTCTCGAGGTCCCTCCCCTCGACCTGGATGTCGATGGGGGCCGACAGGCCGAAGTCAAGGACCTGGCTGATGATGTCCGGGGGCTTGAACCAGAAGGAGAGCTGGGGATAGCGGGTATAGAGCACCTCCCGCAACTTCTTCTGGTAGTCGAAGATCGAGTGGTGCCGGGGTTTCAGGGAGATCAGGAAGTCGGCGTCCCCCGGCCCGATGCTGTCGGTCTGGTAGAAGGCCAGGTTGTAATAGACCGGAAGGCCCATGTTGATGTCGATGGAATCGATCTCGTCGGGCGGAATGATCGTCCGGATGACCCGTTCGACCTCCCTGGCGTAGGCGTCGGTCACCTCGATCCGGGAGCCGATCGGGGCCCGCATGTGGAGGGCGAGGAGCCCCGCGTCGGTCTGGGGAAAGAAGTCGAGGCCGACCCGCGTCAAAAGAATGAGTAGGAGGGCAATGACGGCAAGCGAGAGCCCCATCGTCCGGCCTGGATGGGCCACCGCCTTCGCAAGCTGGGCCCGATAGGCCGACCGGAGCCGTTCGAATCCCCGAAGAAAGAGCGAAGGGGGACGCTCGGCATGGGGGCCTCCGTGTCCGCGATGCATCATCATCGACAGCGTCACGACCATCGTCCGGGAGAGGATGTAGGAGGCCAGCATGGCGAAGACCACGGCGTAGGCCAGGGGCGTGTAGAGGAACTGGGAGACGCCCCGGAGAAGGATCACCGGGAAGAAGACGATGATGATGGCCATCGTTCCGACGAAGGCCGGAACCGCCACCTGGTTTGCCCCGTCCCAGACCGCCCGGAGGGGCTCGGAAGAGAGGGCGCGGTTTCGTTCGATGTTCTCGATGGCGACGGTCGCGTCGTCGACCAGCATCCCGATGGCCAGGGCGAGACCCCCCAGGGTCATGATGTTGAGCGACTGGTGCAGGAGCTTGAGGAAGAAGAGGGCCGAGAGGATCGAGAGCGGGATCGAGAGGAAGACGATGAAGGAGGATCGAAGGTCCCTCAGGAAGAGGAAAATCATGAGGGAGACCAGGATCGTGCCGATCCCGGCCTCCTTCAGCACATCCTCAAGGGCGTTTCTTACGAAGACCGACTGGTCGAAGACGAGCTTCAGGTTGATCCCCGGAGGGGAGAAGGCCTGGATCATCGGGAGCAGCGCCCGGACCTTCGAGATCACCGCAAGCGTCGAGGCGTCGGCGTGCTTGTAGATGGCCAGATAGGTGGAGCGGTGGCCGTTCACCCGGACGATGTTCTCCTGGACGGCGTAGCCGTCGTGGACGGTGGCCACGTCCCGAAGCCGGACGATCCGCCCCTGGATCTCGCGGACCGGCAAAAGTCCAAGCCCCTTGAGAGTCGAGGGACTCCCGTTGATCATGATGTCGATTTCCTGGGTTCCGATCTTCGCCGTTCCCGCGGGGACGATGATGTTGGAGCTGGTCAGGGTCTGGACGATGTCGTTGGGGGAGAGTCCGTACCCGTAGAGTTCGTCGGGGTTGATGTCGACCATGACCTGGCGCATCTTGCCGCCGAAGGGGGCGGGGGTGGAGAGCCCCGGGATGGTGAAGAGGCGGACCCGGATGAAGTTCAGTCCGTAGTCGTAGAGCTTCTGCTCGGAGACGGTCCGGCTTCCGATCTCGAGTTCGGCGATCGGGACGTTGCTGGCGTTGTACTGGATGATGTTGGGGGGAACGGTCCCGGGGGGGGCGATCCGGAGCAGGGTCTCCGAGACGGCGTTGATCTGGGCGATGGCCCCCGCGATGCTCTGGCCCTGGTGAAAATAGACCTTGATCAGCCCCGTGCCGTTGATCGACTCCGACTCGATGCGGCTGATGCCGTTGACGGTGGTCGAGTAGGCCCTCTCGGCGATCAGGACGATCCGCTCCTCCATGTCGAGGGCGGAGAGGCCGGGGTAGTTCCAGACGACGTTGACGACCGGAATGTCGATCACCGGGAAGATGTCGAGCTTCATCCGGAAGAAGGCGAGGGTGCCTGCGATGAAGATGACGGCCGCGAGCACAAAGACGCTGTAGGGCCGTTTCATGGCGATGCGTACGAGCCACATATCCGGAGGCGATCCTTGTCATCGGGAGAGGAGACCGGGACAAGGCCCTTCTCCTTCGATTGATTGATTGATCAACCAAAATTCAGTTGTTTTCAAACCATTCTATACCCGCATGGCTGCGAGGTCCAGAGGAGGGGGATCGGCCATCCGATCCCCGGGGAAGAGGAAAGCCGCCTACTGGCGGCTGTTCCGGTCGTTTCCGAGCCAGGCGGTGATGAAGGCCTTGATGGCCTGTTCGTCGAAACGGTCCAGCATTTCGAGGCGGGTCCAGGCGGTGAGGGCGATCTTGTTTTTTCCGATCGTGGGATTGGGGGCGATCAGGACCGCCTTGCCCATCTCCATGGCCATCTGGGGATTGTAGGTGTCGAAGGAGCGGGAGATTTCCGTGAGCTTTTTGACGAGGGAGGGGCAGGTGCAGTTGTACTGGATCAGGACATTGCCGTGCTCCAGGAGGTGGGCCTGGATGGCATTGGAGAGGGGCGTCTTCGAGACATAGCCGTCGGCGAAGACCTCCTCGTGGGGGCCGGAGGTGGGGGGATTGCTGTTGTACCTGAAGTCCTTCAGGCGGGACTCGTCCCAGTGGGCATGTCCCTGGGAGGGGTAGAAGGTTCCGGGCCCCTGGATGGTCGGGGTTGCCGACGCGGGAGCCTGGCCCCCCCCGGAGGGGGCGGGGGCCGGAGCGGAGGCTGCGGGAGCCGCAGGGGCCGGGGGAGTGGATTGGGCGACGGTCGGAGCCTCGCCGCTCTTCTTAATGTGGGTGACATAGGCCGCGAAGGTTCCGACGATCAGGAGAACCGCGATCAGGGGCCAGCGGGAGGAAGGGGTCGAAGATCTGTTCAAGGCATTCTCCGGGATTGTGGTATGGGGTGTGGTGGTGTCCGGGGCCATCGGGAACCCGCAAATTTCTATCAGTCTACAGATCGGGGGAAAAGACGGCAAGAACCCCGGGTCTCGCTCCGGGTCGGGGCCGGGCGGAAAATTCTTCCCGCCATTCGGAGAGCGGCCTGTGGTCCAGCTTCTGTCGCTTCGGCGGGATCCTCCGGGAGCTTGGGCCTGATCTCGGAAAGCAGGAACTCACGAATCCCGGACGACGGACAGGTCCCGTTCGAAGACGGGGATCTTCCGGCAGGGTGTCGTACTTTCCCCGGGGCCGAGTCCCGCGAAAAGGCGAAAAAGATGGAGGATGTAATCGACCTGGGCCCGGGCGGACATCTTGGAGGTTCCGAGGTCCCGGGCCCGGAAGCGGTAGGGGATTTCCACGACCCGTCCGTAGCATCCCCGGACGAGGATCTCGATCAAAATCTTCCAGCTCCCCGCGTCGAAGCGGAGCCCCTCCAGAATCTCCCGGCGAAGCATGAAGACCCCCCCGGTCGGATCGGAGGCGGGACGGACCCGGGAGAGGAGAATCCGGGCCAGGAGGCGCGCCACGAGGGAGACGAGCTTCCTGGGGAGGGTGAGCCCCCCGTCGCTTCCCCCTGGGAGGAAGCGCGAAGGGATGACCAGATCGGCTCCCCGGTCGATCCGCTCCATCATGGAGGGAATCAGGGAGGGGGGATGCTGGAGATCCCCGTCCATCACCGCAACCACCGATCCGCGGGCTTCGGCCATGCCCCGGACGATCGCCGAGCCGAGTCCCCGTTCGCCGGATCTGTGGAGGAAGCGGACGACGGGATTCTCCCGGGCGAGGGCTTCGAGGAGACGGGGTGTGGAGTCGGTGCTGTCGTCGATGAAGAGAATTTCGTAGTCGCGTCTGCCGGCCTTTTGCATTTCCCGGCAGACGGCCGAGACGAGAAGGGCGGCGTTCTCCCCCTCGTTGAAGGTGGGAACGACGAGGGTGAGTGTCATGCGAAGGAGGAGGGCGGCGCCGAAGCCAGAAGCCCGAGAAAGACTCCGAGGAGCCCGACCGGGTCGCCGGTCCGGGTGAGAACCCCGCTCACGGCCAGGGTGTCGGCCCCGGCGGCGAAAACCTCCCGGGCGTTGTCCGGGACGATCCCGCCGATGGCGACCAGGGGAAGGGGGGTGAGCGCGCGTGTTTCTGCGAGGGCGCCGGGGCCCCGTGAAGGGATTTCCGTCTCCTTCGTCCGGGTGGGAAAGATCGGACCCACCCCCAGATAGTCGGGACCCACGGTGAGGGCTCTCTGTACTTCGGGGAGGTTGTGGGTCGAGATCCCCAGATGGAAGCCGGGACGTGGGCGGACGAAGGAGGGCTCCAGGGCCGAGAGATCGGTCTGTCCAAGGTGAACGCCGTCGGCTCCCGAGAGAATGGCGATATCGGTCCGGTCGTTGACGGTGAAGAGGCACCCGGTCTCCCGGGTCCACCCGCGGATTTTTTCGGCGATGTCGAAGAGGGCCCGGTCGTCGAGGGCCTTGTCGCGAAGCTGGAACCAGGGAAGTCCGGCGTCGAGGAGATCCCGGAGGCGGCGCTCGAAGGCGTCGGCATCCGAAAAGTCTTGGGTTCCAGCGAGATAGAGAAGTCGGGGAAAGGCGGTCATCGTCTTACCGGCGATTCATTCGTCGGCGTCGGCGGGGGTGCTTGCGGATTCCTGGGCGCGCCTCTCCATGAAATGCTCCACGAAGGAGGTGGAGTAGCGGCCGGAGCGGAAGGTGGGATCCCGGAGCACCTCCAGATGGAAGGGGATGGTGGTCTTGATCCCCTCGACCCGCATCTCGGAGAGCGCCCGGAACATGCGGTCCATCGCCTCCTCCCGGTTTCGTCCGGTGGCGATCACCTTGGCCACGAGGCTGTCGTAGTGCGGAGGGATGACCGCGCCCTGGTAGGCGGCGGTGTCGATCCGGATCCCGGGTCCTCCGGGCAGGACGAGACGGGTGATGGTTCCGGGCGAGGGGGTGAAGGTCCAGGGATCCTCCGCGTTGATCCGGCATTCGATCGCGTGGCCCTCGGGCCGGGCCGGGGGCGAGGGAATGGGTTCCCCCAGCGCCACCTGGATCTGGGCCTTCACCAGATCGTAGCGGAAGATCGATTCGGTCACCGGATGCTCCACCTGGATGCGGGTGTTCATTTCTATGAAAAAGAAGCGCTCCTCCGGGTCCACAAGAAACTCTACCGTTCCGGCGTTCACGTAGTCCGCCGCTTTCGAGGCGGCGATGGCCGCCTGGCTCATGGCCGAGCGCAGGGCCGCCGTGATGAAGGGGGAGGGGGCCTCCTCCAGAAGCTTCTGGTGACGACGCTGGATGGAACAGTCCCGCTCCCCGAAGGTCAGGATCTCCCCTTTCCCGTCCCCCAGCACCTGGATCTCGATGTGGCGCGGGTTGATGAAGAAGCGCTCGATGTAGACCTCCTTGTTCCCGAAAGCCTGCAGGGCTTCGGTCTGGGCGGTCTGGAAGGCGTTCGAGAACTCCTCGGGGGAGGTCACGATCCGCATCCCCCGTCCTCCTCCGCCCCCGGAGGCCTTGATGATGAGGGGGTAGCCGATTTCGGAGGCGACGTCGAGGCCGTCGGATTCGGAGGAGATGGTTCCGATGCTGCCCGGGACAACGGGGACTCCCGCCTCCCTCATCAGCGCCTTGGCCCGCGCCTTGTCCCCCATGAGGGAGATCGTCTCCGGCGAGGGGCCGATGAAGACGATCCCCGCGGCGTGGCAGATTTCGGCGAAGTGGGCATTTTCCGAGAGAAATCCGTATCCTGGATGGATGGCGTCCGCCTGGGAGATCTCGGCGGCGCTGATGATGTTGGGGATGTTCCGGTAGCTCCCGTGCCCTTCGGGAGGGCCCACGCAGACGGCCTCGTCGGCCATCTGGACATGGAGGGCGTTCCTGTCGGCGGTCGAGTATATGGCGACCGTGGCCAGCCCGAGGTCGCGGCATGCCCGGATCACCCGGACGGCGATTTCGCCCCGGTTTGCCACCAGAACCTTTCTGAAGAGCCGTTTGGCGGGGGTGGCCATCAGGAGGCTTCTTCCGCCTTCGTGTCGACCTCGATGAGGGGAGTTCCATACTCCACCGGCTGGCCATTTTCGACGAGGAAGGCCCGAATCGTCCCCTCGAACTCGGATTCGATTTCGTTCATCAGTTTCATCGCCTCGATGATGCAGAGGATCTGCCCCTTGGCGACGGCGCTTCCGACCTCCACGTAAGGGGCGGCATCCGGGGAGGAGGAGCGGTAGAAGGTGCCCACGATGGGGGATGTGATGGTCCGCACCGATCCCGGACGGGCGGGCTGGGGCGCGACGGGGAGGGGAGCCTTGCTCCCCGTCATGGGAAGCTCTCCGGGTTCGGAGATCGCCTGGAAGGATCCCTGGAAGGGGGAGCGCTGGATCCGGAGACGGGCCCCGTCCCGCTCGAACTCGAACGAGAGCAGGTTGTGCTCCCGGGCGAGCTCCAGGATCTCCCTGATTTCCTCATTGTTCATGGAATGGAGCCCTCGCTGTAGGATGCCCTCAATTTGCGGCCCGAACCCGTTCGATGTACTCCGACGTCCGCGTGTCCACCTTGATAACATCCCCTTCCTGGAGATGGAAGGGAACCTTGACCGTGGCCCCGGTTTCGACCTTGGCCGGCTTGGAGCCGCCCGAGGCCGTATCCCCCTTCCGGGCGGGGTCGGTTTCGACGATGGCCAGTTCCACGAAGGTCGGAAGGTCGATCGTGATTGGCTTGTCCTTGTAGAAGAGAATGCTGACCGGCATCTGCTCCTTCAGGAAAAGGATCCGGTCACCCAGTTCCTTTTTCGTCAGGGTGGTCTGCTCGTAGGTGTCGGTGTCCATGAAGATGTAGTCCTCGCCCTGGGCGTACAGGAACTGCATGGACTTTTCCTCGACATCGGGGACGTCGAATTTTTCGCCCGAGCGGAAGGTCCGCTCGATGACCAGGCCGGTCTTCATGTTTTTGAGCTTGGTCCGGACGAAGGCGCCGCCCTTTCCCGGCTTGACGTGCTGGAATTCGACGATGAAATAGGGTTCCCCGTCCACTTCGAGTCTTGCTCCACCGCGAAAATCGCTGGTGACAATAACGGCCATGCATTCTCCTTGATTTCTCCGGATCGTCCGGAGGGTTGGTTGGTCTTCAGGGGAGCGTGGTCTTCGGCGTCCGGTTTTCGAGCCAGTCGAGAAGGCCCAGAATGCCCAGTCGATAGACGGCGGGCCCCAGCCCTCCGATCACGCCGACGGCGATGTCGCTTATCAGGCTTTTGTGCCGGAAGGATTCCCGGCGGTATACGTTCGACAGATGCACTTCGACAACGGGGAGGCCCACGGAAAGGAAAGCATCCCGGATCGCCACGCTCGTATGCGTGTACGCTCCCAGGTTCGCCACGACGCCGTCGGTCCCGTCGTCTCCGGCCTGGTGGATCCGGTCGATCAGGCCCCCCTCGTGATTCGACTGGTAGAAGACGGGGGAAAAGCCGTCCCGCGCCCCCATCCGGACGATCTCCCCATGGATCTCATCGAGGGTTTTCCTTCCGTACTGGTCGGGCTCCCGGCTTCCGAGGCGGCTCAGGTTCGGGCCCTGGAGGATCAATATCTGCCTCACACTCGGTCGCTCCTCCGGAAGGACTGGATCGCCTGGGAGACCAGAAGCCGGCAGAGTCCCACGTTCGCGCCGGGTTTCAAGGCCAGAAAGAGGGCCTCGTTTTGGTCGACGGGAAGGCCGTAGAGGACGGCGTGCTCCATCCAGACGACCGTTCCCGTAAGTTCGCCCCAGTTGAGCATGCGTGTCATGTCGGTGACGGCCCGGACGATTTCGACCCCCTCGGCGGCCAGAACGTCCGCCCAGTGGCCGGTGTCGCTTGCCTCGGCGGACAGTCCGTCCAGAGTCATCCGGACGTATCCGATCATATCCCGTCCCATCCGGTCCCGGATCCTTTCGATGATCGCCCCCGTCAAACCTTCGGCCACGATGGGAGAGGCGGGGGAGGGTGCCCGAACGGGTTCCCCGGCAGGGCCCGGGGACTCGACTGAACGGGCCGGTTCGGCTTGCATTTCGGGCTCTTCCGGGATTTCCCTCGCGGAAACCGGGGGAACCGTTTCCATCGCTTCCGGCTCTTCCAGATCCGGCAAAGGCGCCGGGGGAGCCACAGGGAGCGGTTCGGGAACCGGAACGGAGACGGTTTCGGAAACGTCCGGCCCGGTTAATCCGAGCCGGGTCTTCACCTGGCGGATCTTTTCCGGAAGAGAGGCGCTTTCGGGATCCCTTTCGAAAACCGCCTCGTAGATTTCGAGGGCCTCTTCGAGGTGGCCCTGGTCGGACAGAAGGTCTCCCATCGTCTCTGTCCGGGGAAGATGGGAGGCTGAAGCGGAGGCACCCGTCTGGATCTCGGGTTCGGCCTCGGGAATGGGGATCTCGGCGGCGTGGAGGAGTTCCGGTTCGGTGGTTTCAGGAGGAGCGGTCGCCTCCGGTTCTGTCGCCGCCACAGGAGCGGACGTTTCCGGTTCGGCGGGCGCCTTTGGCGTTTCGGAATCCTGGGCGAAAAGTTCGTGCGGCATCTCGACGATCGTTTCTTCCGGCTCTTCCCGGAGCGGGGGAGCCTGCTCCCGCATGACGGAGGGCTGAGGGGCGGCTGTGGCTCCCTGGCTCTTCTCTTCGATTCTGGACAAAACCTCGGTCATTTCCGGGTCGCCGGGGGAGAGGGCCATGGCGGCCTCGGCCATGGCCTTCGACTCCGCAATCCGATCCTTGTCCAGATAAAGCTCAGCGAGGTTCTTGAGGGCCAGCAGGTTGTCGGGGATCGTCCGGTTCACGAACTCGAACTGTTCGATCGCCCGGTCGGTCTCCCCCTCTTCCCGGAGAAGCTTTCCGTAGGCGATTCGCGCGGCCAGATAGTAGGGATAGTATTCCTCCCCGTTCTTCAGGAGCTCGAGCGCTTCCTTGCGGCGTCCGGCCTCGATGTAGGCCTCCGCCAGCTGAAGAAAGGAGCGGCTTTTCGGATTGGCCTTGATTCGCTCTTCCAGAACCTTCAGTTCATCCTGGTTCATTAAAACCGCCATGTGAAAGGATGACAAACCGGATCGGAAAGTCCCGCTCCTAAGACCGGAGAAGCAAGCGGGCCGGCGACAGGCCGCTTCGCCCGTCCTCCGGAATGAAATCCCGATCTTTCGCCGTGTTCTGCCAAAAAAACGCCCCTCCGTGAGGAAGCCGCTTCGGCACATAAGAACCCGGAGAGGATGCCGCTCAGCGGTGTTATCTCCGGCCGCTCTTATTGCGGACGCGCCATTTTCGAAAAACAACCGTTTCTGCGGTCTCGCAGGCTGGGGAACAGCATTGCAGGGAAGAGGTCGACATCCTCCCCTTTCGGAAGAAAAGGGGATCCCGGCCGGGCTTGCGCCCTCCGGCGGGTTCCTGTGACGGACGCCAGATTCGGTGAAGATCATTGCCACAGGCTCTGCGGGCCTGTCTGGCCCTGTTTGCATAATGTGCGGAGATTGCGTCGGAGATTTTACGGAAGAGACTTCCTCTTCCAACCCGATATCTTCGGTTGTCAACGAACAAAATGAAGATCTTTGCGGTCTCTGCCGGACATCACTTTCTCTCGTCGTCGAGGATAGCAAAAGCGCAGGGAAAAATCACGCCTGACATCTCTTCCCTGAATCACCGAGTTTTGCGGGGGGATTCCCGATGATTTAAAATCCCCGCGCAAGTTCCCCTCTTTGCGTATAGAGACATTGTCCTGAGGGTTTTCAGGAGAAAAAGAGCGGAATTTTTTAAGCTCGCCCCTTTTTATTAAAGGCCGGGCCGGAGTGGCTGGCCCTGACCTTCGAATGCACGGCAAAGGTCCGGAAGGATATGATCCACAAACGGACAGTCGGCCCTTCCGGACCGGGCCGGGTTCTCCTGCCGCCGCTGCGGGATCGGAAAACGGAAACAGCGAGGGCAGAGACCCTCTCGACAGCACATGGCTCCTCGCCTCTTGACAAATCCGATCAATCTGGAAATACTTTGGACAGTCTGGTCAGTCTTTGACCAGGAGCGCCCGTCAGTCTTGTCGGCGGGCGATGGAGTCCACCATCTTCGGAGGTTTTATGGAAAGCGACCCTAGTCGCATGCGGACAGGAAAGGAGGGGAAGGCCGTCCGTTAACTCCCTCGCCTCTTTCCTGCTTCATCCTTCCTTTGTCCTGTCCGCTGTTTCCTCTTTGACACGCTTACAATTCGAACATCCGGATGACTTTGCCAGACTCGGGTCCTCAGGTTTTTCGTGTCGTGCCCAAGCGAAGAAAAATTGTCAAAAAACACGGAAAGGACAGTCTCATGCCAGCGCATCACACTTCATCCACGCTCTTTGCCGTTCTGCGGAAAATCAGAATTCTCCTTGATGTCGTGGGGGAGATCCTGACCCAGCCCGGACCTTTGGGTCGAATCGGTCCCTGCTCGGACACGCTTCGGACCCATCGGTTGCTTCCCCCTTGCCCATTCCGGTGATTCGTTGTCGCAAGAGGGGTCTGTGACCCGATCCCCCCACCTCTCCGCCTTAGGGAGAGATCTGAAAAAGGAGTGTTTATGAAAAATCCGATCCTTCATGCGGCCAATTCCCGGAGCCCTGGCTCCGGAGAGTCGCATGCCGGAGAAATTCGCGGGGCTCTGGGCACCATTTCGCGCCATTCTCCCCTTCCTTCCTCTCCCCTGGCCAGAAGGGTCCGGACCCTTCTGGCCATTCTCGGGCCGGGACTGATCGTCATGAGCGGGGACAATGATGCCGGAGCCTTTGCCATTTACACCCGAGCCGGTCAAAACTACGGAACCGCGCTCTTGTGGACGCTTCTTCTCCTTGTGCCCGTCATCTATATCAACCAGGAAATGGTTCTGCGGCTCGGGGCCGTTACGGGAGTCGGACACGCCCGCCTCATTTTCGAACGCTTCGGACGGTTCTGGGGGGCCTTCAGCGTGATCGACCTGTTTCTTCTCAATGCCTTGACGATCGTCACCGAGTTCATCGGGATCAGCCTGGGCCTCGGGTATCTGGGGATTCCCAAACTCCTGGGGGTGGGGGCTGCCGCAATCCTCATCATGCTGACGGCGAGTACGGGGAATTTCAGGCGATTCGAGCGATTCACGCTCTTTCTGGTCTTCGGAAGCCTGTTGCTCGTTCCTCTCTTTTTCATGATCCATCCGCCGATGCACCAAATGGGCCACGATTTCTTTGTTCCGGGGATTCCGAAAGGAGGCCATCCCGAAGATATCCTGCTTCTGGTCATCGCGATCGTGGGAACCACCATCGCTCCCTGGCAGCTCTTTTTCCAGCAAAGCTACGTCATCGACAAAAGGATCACCACCCGCTTCATCCGATACGAACGGATCGACCTGTGGATCGGAATTGCGGTGGTCGTCGCCGGCGCCGCCGCCATGATGGGTATCGCCGCAAAAACCTTCGCCGGCCATCCCGAATTCGGGAATTTCACGGACGCCGGAGCGGTGGCCGCGACGATCTCAAAATACCATGGCCATCTCGCGGGAGTCCTTTTCGCCGTCGCCCTGATCGACGCCTGCATCGTGGGCGCGTCGGCAGTCTCTCTCTCGACCGCTTATGCGCTGGGAGATGTATTTTCGATGGGCCATTCCCTCCACAAAAAGCCGACGGAGGCGCTGGGATTCTATGCCTTCTTTTTCGGGCTGATCGCTCTGGCCGCTCTTCTCGTCACCTCTCCCGGGGTTCCCCTCGGACTTTTGACCAACATGGTCCAGACGCTGGCGGGGGTGCTCCTTCCCAGCGCGACCGTTTTTCTCCTGCTTCTCTGCAACGACAGGGCCGTGTTGGGTCCGTGGGTCAACTCGCGTGCCGTCAATATTTTCACCGCCGTCGTCGTCGCCATTCTCGTGATGCTCTCGGCCATCCTGACTGTCTCCGAACTCTTTCCCTCGCTCCGTTGGAAAACGATGGTGACGTTGATCGCTGCGGGATTGCTGATCGGAAGTCTGACCGCCCTCGTCGTCCGGATCGTTGAACGAAAGAATTCCCCGGAACCCCCCACACTGGAGGAGACGGTCGACGCCTCTCGGGAGCATTGGAAAATGCCTCCGCTCGATCGGCTTCCCCCGGGAAGGCTCTCCCTTTCAAGCCGGGTCTGGATGACTGTTCTGAGATCCTATCTGGCAGTGGCCGGTGGGCTCTTGTTCTTTAAGCTGATTCGCCTGGCTTTTTCGGGAGAAGCCAGTTAAATGGTTGACACCGACCCTTCCTCCATATGGTTCGTGAACGGAAGGCTGTGTCGCTGGAGAGGCAAGGATGACGGGTCAGGAGGAAGGGAAAGGCGTCATGGTCGGGAATGACCATCCGCATTTTCCTGGAAAGGCGCGGGATGGCCGGGCCACCCCCCCGCGACGACGGCGTCGAGGATCTGTCCGGCGATGGCGCTCTTGTCCGCCCTCGGGAGGGTCCGGAACTCTCCCGAGGGGGTGACGAGGACCACCTCGTTGTCGGGGGAGGAGAATCCGATGTCGGCGCGCGAGATGTCGTTCGCCACAAGGAGGTCCACCTTCTTGTGGCGGCATTTTTCAAGGAGCAGGGAGGGGTCGAGGGAGGACTCGGCCGCGAAGCCGACCAGGAACTGTCCCGGTCTTTTCCGGGCGGCGAGTCCCTTCAGGATGTCGGGGTTTTCCACCAGGGAGAGGGTCCATTCCCGGCCGTCCTTTTTCCGCTTTCCCGTGACGGGATCCTTCATGCGATAGTCAGAGACGGCTGCCGCCATGATCAGAAGCTGGTGGGAGGGAAAGAGGGATTCGAGGGTCTCCTGCATCTCCCGGGCGGTGGTCACCCGGTGGAGGTCGCAGCCCGGAGGAGGGGGGAGGTCGGTCGGCCCCGAGACGAGCGTCACCCGGGCCCCCCGTGCCTGGGCGGCGCGGGCCAGGGCGTTCCCCATCCGTCCCGAGGAGGCGTTGCCGATGTAGCGGACGGCGTCGATCGGTTCCCGTGTCGGTCCGGTGGAGATGAGGACGCTGAGACCCGACAGGGGGCCGTCCGGGGGCCGGACCGTCCTGAGAACGGGAAGAAGGGCCTCGAGAATGCGGTCGACCGGGGCCATGCGGCCGAGGCCGGACTTTCCGGAGGCCAGGGGACCGGCCTCGGGGGGAATCTCGACCACCCCTCGCTCCAGAAGCGTCTTACGGTGCCCCGTCGAGGCGGGATGGTGATACATCGCCTCCTCCATGGCGGGAGCGATCAGGACCGGAACGGTGGCCGAGAGCAGGAGCGTCGAGAGAAGGTCGTCCGCCAGGCCCAGGGCCATCCTGGCGATGAAGTCGGCCGAGGCGGGAGCCACGAGCACGGCGTCGGACTTGTCCAGAAGGGCGAGATGGGAGACCCGTCCCCCTCCCTCCTCGCGAGGGCGGCGCGGATTGAAGAGGTCCGTTTCGACCGGATGGCCCGAAAAGACCTCCGCCGGCAGAACCGGGAAAAAAGGAAGCGCGTTCCGGGTGGCGACCACCCGGACGGAAATACCCTCCCCCTCGAGCCGCCGGATGAGGTCGAGGGACTTGTAGGCGGCAATGCTCCCGGTGACGCCCAGGAGGATGGAGGGGGACCGATCCGGCAAGGGACTCAGATCTCCTTGTCGTCCTCGATATCTTCTCCGCCATCCCCCGGTTCGGCGGAATAGGCGGGATCTTCCTGGTAAACGTCGAGGTCGGCCCGGATCGCCTCGGTCGATTCGCGGGCGTATCCACGCGGAGCCGGAAGATATTCTTCCTGCTTTCGGGCGGCCCGGATCGCCTCGCGATGCTTCTGCTCGGCCAGGACGGCCGCCTGACCCGTCAGAATGGGGACCTTCTTGCCGAGAATTTCGGCGAGCCCGATGGTTGTTTCCTTGTGGTAGGGCCAGTCCTGAACGGGGGAATGTCCTTCCATGATCTGGCGGGTCCGCTTGGCCGCCGCGATGACGAGCCTGTAGTGGCTGTCGATCACGTCGTCAGTGTACTCGATGGGCTGGGAAATAAGATCGTTCATCATTTTCTCCGTGCGTTCATTGTGTTCGGCCCCGGCGAGCCTCCTGGGGTTCGTCCGGTCCCGACCGTCAAAGGGATGAGCCGTTGCCCGCGAACCCCTTCAAATAGGTTTTTTCCATGAATTCCTGAAGACCGCTCTTCCGGTAATGCTCCGCCCGGATGATGGCCAGCAGATCCTGGGACGCCCTGTCGAACTCCCGGTTGATCAGAAGGTAATCGTATTCATTATAGCTGGTTATTTCTTTTTTTGCGCGCTCGAGCCGCTTTTTGATCGTTTCGGGGGAATCCTGGGCCCTTCCCGACAGTCGTTCCCGCAATACCTCGTAGGAGGGCGGAAGAATGTAGACGGAGAGGCTGGGGATCCCGCTTTGCCGCATGGTCCGGGCTCCCTGGATGTCGATGTCGACCAGGACATCCTTGCCCTGGGAGAAGGAGCGTTCGATCTGATTGCGCGCCGTTCCGTAATGGTTTCCGTAGACCTCCGCCGTTTCGAGAAACTCCCCCTTCGCCTTCATCTCGGCGAAGAGATCCGGCGTCACGAAGAAGTAGTCGACGCCGTCGACCTCTCCCGGCCGGGGAGAGCGCGTGGTGTAGGAAATCGAATAGGTGATCCAGCCCACCATGGAGGAGACTCGCCGGCAGAGGCTCGTTTTTCCGGCGCCAGATGGGGCCGAGACAATATAGAGCAGGGGACGTCCCATTTCGGGCCGGAGAGAAAACCACGAAAGCCCTGAAGTCTGGGTGGAAAGGGACGGAGTCTCGCTTGTCGTTTTGTTCACGGGTTGTCCTTGCTCTTCATTGGGGGTGGACCGCCCGGGTCACTCCAGATTCTGGATCTGCTCCCGGAAACTCGACAGGATGTTTCGGATTTCCATCGCCGGCTGGAAGAGTTCGGGGGAGGGCTCCTTCGAGATGAAGGTCGTCAGCTCCCGGTTCATCTCCTGGGCCAGAAAGTCCAGGGACCGTCCCAGGAGTCCTCCCTTTTCGATTTCCCGCTCGGCCTGGGCCAGGTGGATGTGAAAGCGCTTCCACTCCTCCTCGTTGTCTTTCTTGGCAAGATAGAGGAGCGCCTCTTCCTCGAAGCGCTTTCCGGGATCGCCCTCGATTTCCCGGAGATAGGACTTCATCCGTTCCAGGAACTTTCTCCGGATCTCCTTGCGGGCCGTTTTCTTCCTTTCTTCGATCTGGTCTGCCAGCTTGCGGATGGAGGCAATGAACTCCCTGAGGAGATGGAGGAGCGCCTGGCCTTCCCTTTCCCGGGAGAGGACGAGGGCCTCCAGTGCCCCGGAAAAGTCGGCGAGAGCGGTCCGCTCGTCGAGGGGCGGGGACTCGGCGAAGCTGTCCAGCGCCAGCATCTGCAGGATGTGGGAGATCTCGATCTCCCGCGAGAGACCGAGCTGGTGGTTCAGGAGTGAGAGGTTCCGGTAGGCCCTGACCCCTTTTTCGATGAAGGAGTTCAGGCTCTTCCCCGATCCTTCGGTCCGGTGAATGTAGGCGTCGATTCTCCCCCGCGAGAGACGCTGGGAGACGGATTTCCGGAGCGACGGCTCCAGGCCTTCCCATTCGGGGGGGATCCGAAGGACGATTTCGAGGGAGCGGTGGTTGTAGGATCTGAGCTGGATCCGATAGCCGTTGGCCGTCAGGGATTCGGCATATCCGGTCATGCTGGCGATCTGTCCCGTGACCGGGTCAGCCATGGATCAATCCTCCCTCGGCCGGAACGAAGCCTCCCGGTCTCATTCGGTGGAGATGTCCTGTTCGGTCTGCTGGGATTCCGGGATGATCCGGATGAAGCGCTCCCGAAGATCGGAGAGCCGGATTCCCCGGACCCAGTCGGCCTCTTCATTCTGACCGGAGTGTCTGAGCTCTCCTTCGTATTCTCCGAGTAGCCTGTTGACGGCTTCGGTGTCGACGGGAAGGAGTTTTGAAAGAACGACCTTGGCCCCCTTGGCGATTCGCCGCCGGATCGCCGCGACGTCGAAGCCGAACTCCGGCTGGGGCATCAGGTAGACCGATCCTCCGGTCATGCCCGCGCAGATCCAGGGGCCGGGATCCCCCAGGACGACCGCACGGCCGTTCGTCATGTATTCGAAGGCGAAGCCCTTCAGGTTGGCGTGAAGGCCCAGATGGCCTACACCGTCGTCGACGGGACCGGTGATGCGTCCTCCGATGACGACGTCGGCCCCGGACAGACGAATGCAGGCCCGGGAGTCGCAGTTTCCCTGGATCAGAAAGAGGCCGCCCTGGGCGCCGTACCCCAGCGACTTGCCGACGGAGCCATCCACGAACCGCCCTTCCTGGTTCCGGGATTTCAGGACCACGATCCTCCCCCCGATGGCGCTCTTCCCCACGCCGTCCTGGGCCCCTCCCGAGACGTGGATCGTCATGTTCTCCTTGATGAAGGAGCCCATGCCATTTCCGGCGACCGACCCGGTTCCGAGGCGGATGTCGATGGGCGGATGGGACGGGGAATCCCGGTAGAGTGTCCCGGAGAGATGGGTTCCGATGTTCCGGTCCTGGGAGCTGACCGAAGCGACATTCAGCACCACGGAGGAAGGGTGCTTGCGAAGCTCCCGGAAGACCTCCTCGGTGATCTTTTCCGTCATCGTGACGTCGGGGAGCCCTCCGATGCCGCAGACTCCCTCGTTTTCCAGGCCGTAGGGCAGGGGATTCAGAAGGGTCGTGAGATCGAGACGGTCGAAATGGCGCATCTGGGCCAGATAGCTCGTGTTGCCGACGATGGACTGGGCGTTGTCGATCCCGAGGGTTCCCAGGACCCGGCGCAAATCCTCCCCCATGCCCCGGAAGAAGTGGACCAGCTGGCGGACGGCAAATTCGTAGTCCCGGGGGACGAAGCGCTTGAGGCCGTGGCGGGCGGCGTCCTCTTCCGTTTCGATCTGTGTGGCGATTCCCACATGGCAGGTGTCTGTCTGGCATTCCCGGCAGATGGTGCAGCCGATGGCAACCATGGGAAGGGTCCCGAATCCGGCGCGGTTGGCCCCGAGGCACATGAGCTTGACCACGTCGAGGGAGGATTTGAGCCCGCCGTCCCCCCAGACCTCGACCTGGTCCCGGAGGCCGGCGGAGAGAAGGGCCCGGTGGACCTCGGAAACCCCGATCTCGACGGGAAGGCCGACATACTTGAGGGCGTGGAGGCGCGCCGCCCCTGTGCCTCCATCGAAGCCGCTGACGGTGATGATGTCGGCTCCGGCCTTCGCGATCCCGATTCCGATCGTTCCCGCTCCGGGAATGACCGGAATCTTGACGTTGACGCGCGCCTTGGGATTCGCGCTTTTGAGCTCGGCCACCAGCTGGGCGAGATCCTCGATGGAGTAGAGGTCGTGGTTGTTGGAGGGAGAAATCAGGTCGACCCCCGGATTGGCGCGCCTGGCCAGGGCGATCTTCTGGGAGACCTTTCGTCCCGGCAGATGGCCTCCTTCTCCGGGCTTCGCCCCCTGGCCGATCTTGATCTCGAGGAGGTTCGAGGAGTTCAGGAGACGGATGTTCACGCCGAACCGTCCCGAGGCGATCTGCTGGCCCCGGCTCTTCTGATATTTTCCGAGCATGTCCTGGATCTCTCCCCCTTCGCCGTTCAGGGAAAGGATCCCGAGCTGCTCGGCCGCCTCGGCGTAGGCCCGGTAGGCGACCTCGCCCTGGGATCCGAAGGACATGGAGCTGATGACGAAGGGATAGGCCTGGTCGAGAACCGAGACATCGACGCGGTCCGGGGGAACGGGGGATCCATGGGGAACGAGGTCGAGCAGATGGCGGATCGAAATGGGATTTTCCGCTTCGATCGCCGAGAGCTTTTCCTGGTACTTGGCGTAGGGTTCGTTCGAGTTGGCGACGTCGAGGGCCAGCTTCCAGACCTTGGGGTAGAGGTGAAAGACGCGGGAAGATTTGTCGGTTTTAGGAGACCTGAAAAAGGGAGCCCGAAGATGCGCCTCTCCCTCGATCCGGGACCATGATAGTCCGGACTTTTCGCTGGTGAAGAAGTTCGGGGTCGCGAAGAGCTCGGAGACCTCGACCGAGAGTCCGATCGAGGACATGAGCCGGCCGTAGCCCCGCATTTCGTGGATCCCCATGGTCGAAATGATCTTTTCGATCCCCTTCTGCATCGCCAGGACGGTCCGGTCCATGCGCGCCTCGGTCTCCTCCGGCGAATAGGCCTCCGTTCCCTTCGGGGGGACGAGGACCGATTCGATCATGAGGGAGGGACACATGGCGTCCGCCCCCATCGAAAAATAGAAGATCAGGTCGTGGAGGTTCCGGAGCGCCCCGCTGTGGACGACGACGGACAGGGTCCGCCTCAGATTGGGGGAGTCCGAAGGGACGGAGGCGCGCCGGAGGGCCCGGTCGACCGTCGCGACGGTCAGGGCGGGCTCGATCCAGATCCGGCCCGGGCGAAGGGCGGCGCTGTCGTCGATCACGAGAATCTCGGTTCCGGAGCGGGCGGCGTCAACCGCCGTGCGTCCCATCTCCTCGAGTGCCGCCCGGAGGCTTGCTCCCTCCTCCATCGTCGAGTCCAGGATCCGGATGGCGGTACGGGGGAAGTACCGGGGAAGGTCCTCGAGGAGATAGGTGCCGTGTTTTTTCGCCAGGGCGCGATAGCGGTCGCCGGAAAGAGGGGATCCTGACAGATGCCCGCCCAGAAGGATGGGAAGAGAGATGTCGAGCCCTTTGGGAACGCGGACCGAATGTCCGAAGTAGGGACGGGGGCCCAGGACGATCCGGGGGGAAAAATGCTCCATTTCCCGTTCCCGGTCGATGGCCGGGTTGGTCACGACCGCGACGCTTTCCTTGAAGTAGTCAGGGATGTTCTGGCGTTCGGGATTGAGCGGGGCCATGGGGCCGTCGAAACCCAGGGAGCCGACAGGATCCATCCCGATCGACGCCATCCCCGCCAGGATGTCCAGATCTTCAGTCGCGAAGCCGAAGGGGTTCCAGAGCGTCTGGACCGGACGGTCGAAGACGGACTCATCGGGGGCGATGCCGAGGAATTCCCGGGCGGACAGGTCCTTCAGATTCGTTTCGTGCTGGGTCCTGCTGATGGAGGGACGGATCTTTTCGTTGAAGCGTTCGAAAAGGGTGTTCTGGATTTCCGGGTATCCCAGGATGCGGACTCCGCCGGGGGCGATCTGGACCGCCATTTTCTCCCCCGGGGCAAATGGCTTGGGTTCCGTGACCATCTGGTGGGCCCGGATGATCCCCCGCTCGGAGGAAAAATAGAGGGTGCTTTCCGTTTCGAAGGTCCAGAGGGGGCGGAGGCCCAGGGCGTCGACGGAGAATACCGCTTCGTTTCCGTATCGGGCGATGATGGCCGCCGGGCCCTGGGCCAGGGGGCCGAGAAATCGCCGGTAGAGGAAGTACATGGCCTTCCGCTCGTCGTCGAGGGCCGAAATGATGTGGGTGACGGGAGGGAAGAGGATCTCCATGGCCTCGATCAGGCTGAATCCGAACTGGACCATGAGTCCCTCGAGGGTCCGGTCGAGATCCTGGGAGTCGCTGCCGCTCGCGACGGGGGGAATTCCGAGCATGGCCGACTCGCGCCGGAGCTTGTCGATCGTGTTGATCTCCCCGTTGTGTCCGAGAACGGAAAAGGGCTGGACGCGCTCCGTCACCGAAAGGGTGTTGGTCGAATAGCGGCTGTGGCCCAGAACGAGCGTCCCCTGGCACTGGGGATCCTGGAAATCCAGGAAATAGTCGGCGAGAATGAAGCTCGTTCCCTTGACCTTGTAGACGACGACCGTCGGAGAGAGGGAGGCGATGTGCAGGATTCCGTCCCGCTCTAGGCGGGTGCGGGCCTGGAAGGTGGCATGAAGGGGGTTCGATCCGGGGGGGGAAAGGAGGGCCACCTGCCAGAAATGCGGCTGGTTGTCGGGAAA
>JAKBXW010000088.1 GCA_021840555.1 Nitrospirota bacterium | reverse complement strand
CGTTTTGTAAGACTCCGAACAGGGGGGGTGTGTCTTGGGACGAGGGAAAAAAGGAACAAAAAGGGCCTTTCCCCCCATGTTTCAGTCAAGCAATCGCCGATCGTCTCCCGAGGCGGGAAATCTGCCCTTCCTCCTCGGTCAAACAAGGGGTTTTTTTGTTGGGGAATTTTTTGAAATTATAAAAAAATTATCATTTAAATACGATATCTTAATCAATGTTTCTTGAGAGAGACATATTTGAAAGAAAAAGGAAACGGGGTTGCGCTCGGATTGAAACGGGGGTAAATTCAATTCATCCGGATTATCCTTTCGGGATTCTGAGTGGTCGTCGTTTCAGATTTCGGCGACCGGTTCAGGATATCCGCAGATGCCAAGCCTGACCCGCCGGGATTTCCGGGGCGGTTCAGGCCTGGCCTTTCCGAAGGAGCTCGCGATGGCTGGACTGGACCGATCCTCCCGGTCTCCCGCTAATTCTCCCGGCCCTCTTCCCGGAAAGGGCCGGGAGCCGTGATTTCTGGAGCCCCCGGAGCGGGCCTTCCCCTCCACCGCCGCCTCCGGAACCTTTCGCGGCTTCTCGGGGCTCTGGTCTCCCTGGCGGCGGCCGTCGATCTTTCCGGATCCCGATCCATAAATCCGGAGATCGCCCTCGCCCTTCTTGCGGGGGGGCTGGGTCTTCTTCTCGAGGGGCTTCCGGGAGCCGCAGGCCGTCTATCCCGCCTTCTGTTCGGAACAGCGATCCTCCTTTCGCTCCTTTCGGTCATTCTCCTTCTTGCCCGCCATCGTTATCCTTTTCCCGTCCGGTATGTTCCTCCCCGTGTCGACTCGGCATTTGCCCTTCTTCTTCTGGCCCCGGCCCTCTTCCTGATCGACCGGGAGTCCTCACGGGGTCAGCGTCCATCCGACTGGCTGGCCATCGGCGCGGCCTTCGCGGTCTTCCCGGGAATCATCGGATATCTCTATGGCATCCGGTCTTTTTTCGGGGGCTCTTCCTTTTCGACCACCGTTCCTCCCGTCTCGGGCTTTCTGCTCTTCGCGATGGCCGTGGGGGTCCTTTGGGCCCGGCCAAACCGGGGAATCATGGCCGTGGCGGCGGGAGATGGGAGCGGGGGGCTGATGGCCCGCAGACTCCTCCCTGCAGCCATCCTCGTCCCTCCTCTTGTCGGCGGTCTCCGTCTCTACGGGGAACGGATGGGCTATTACGATCTCGACACGGGGCTCGCCCTCTTCGCGACCTCGAACGTGCTCGTCTTTGCCGGTCTCGTCCTCTGGAACGCCCGGTCGCTCGACTCTCTCGAAGCCGAGCGGCGACATTTCGAACAGGCCCTCGCGCGCTCCAACGAAGAGCTCGAGAACCTCGTCGCGAGGCGGACGGCGGAGCTTCGGGAGGCCAACCGCCTGCTGGAGGAGAAGGTCCGCGACCACCGGATATCCGAAGAAAAGTACCGGGAGCTGATCGAGGCGGCCCCGGACCCGATCGTCATCACCGGAGGCGACGGAAGCATCGTCCTCGTCAACCGTCAGGCCCTGGCGACCTTCGGGTATGCCCCGGACGAGATCCTGGGGCAAAAGGTCGAAATCCTCGTGCCGGAGCGATTTCGCGAAAGCCATGTCCGGTCGCGGATCCTGTATGGGAAGAATCCCGGTTTTCGCCCCATGGATCCCGGAAAATCGTTCTACGGGCTCCGGAAGGACGGAACGGAGTTCCCGGCCGAAATCAGCCTGAATCCCAGCAAAATCAGCGACGGTGTTCTCGTGGTCGCCATCGTCCGGGATATCGGCGAGCGCGTCCGGACGGAGGAGGCTCTCCGCTCGTATCGAGACCGCCTCGAGGAGAAGGTCCGGGAGCGGACCAAGGAGCTCGGTGTGGCTCTCGAGGCCCTTCGATCTTCCGAGGAGCGCTACCGCCTTCTGAGCGAAGCGTCACTGACGGGGGTCTACCTGATCCAGGACGACCTTTTCCGGTATGTGAATCCGTCGTTCGCGAAGACCTTCGGCTTTCAGCCGGAAGAGATCGCCGACCGGCTGGGCCCCAGGGATCTGACCGCGCCCGACGACCGGGATATGGTCGAAGAAAACATCCGCAGACGCCTCTCGGGAGGGGAGGCCGATCTCCATTACGTCTTCCGGGGCCTCAAGAAAAATGGGGAGGCCGTCGACGTGGAGGTTCAGGGAGTCCGGATCCTCTACCAGGGACGCCCTGCAATCACCGGGAGCCTCCTCGACCTTTCCGAACGGACCCGGACACGGGCCCTCCTTGCCCGCCAGGCCTTCGAGCTCGAGCGGGCGAACCGGGAACTCGAGCAACGGCTCACCGACATGGCCGGAATCAACCGGATCGCAACGGCGGTCGAGGAATCCCCCGACCTCTCATCCCTCCTCGCATCCGTTTCGAAAGAGATCCTGGCCCTTTCGGAAGGAGAGGGGGTTTTCATCCACTATGCGGACCCGGGGGACGGGGAAACTCCCTCAACCCAGTGGGGAACCCTCCATGACGCTCCCGCCTCTCCGGAGGTATCCGCGGAGGTCGGACACCGGGCCGAAGGAATCCGCAAACCGACACTCCTTGTTCTGGAGGAGGGCGCGGACGACGTTCTGCGGAAAACGGGAATCGCGACGCTGGCGGTTCTGCCCCTTCCCGGATCCACCGGTCCTTCCGGAACCCTTTCCGTGGCCTCCTCGGATCCGGAGGCTTTCGGTGGCGACCGCCTGGGCTTTTTCGAAAATCTCACGCGGCAGATCTCCATCGGCCTCGAGCGGGTCCGCCTGCACGCCAGGACCAAAGACTGGGCCGAAGAACTCGAACGCCAGGTCGCCCGCCGGACGGCGGAGCTCGAGACGACCAACAGGGAGCTCGAATCCTTCAGCTACTCCGTCTCCCACGACCTTCGGGCTCCTCTCCGGGCGATCGACGGCTTCAGCCAGGCCCTGCTCGAGGATTACTCCGGCCGCCTCGACGCCACCGGACAGGATTACCTCGCACGCGTCCGGGCCGCCGCCCAGAGGATGGGCCTGCTGATCGACGATATTCTCAGCCTGTCGCGGGTGGCACGGAACGAAGTCGCGCGAGAGGAGGTCGATCTCGGGGCCATGGCGGAGGAGATCCTCGGGGAAATCGCGGGAAGGGAGGGCCGGAGGGTCGAGGCGCGCGTGGCTCCCGGGCTTATTGTCCGGGCCGATCCGCGCCTTCTGCGGATCGCCCTGGAGAATCTTCTGGACAACGCGCTCAAATTTTCGAAAGGCGCCGATCCTCCCCGTATCGAGGTCGGACGCCTCGCTGAAGAAGGGGATCCGGTCTATTTCGTACGGGACAACGGGGTCGGCTTCGACATGTCCCTCGCCGGGAAGCTCTTCGGCGTCTTTGCGCGCCTTCACGACGCCCGGGATTTTCCCGGGACGGGGATCGGTCTGGCCACCGTCCAGCGCGTGATCCGCAAACACGGCGGGGAGATCCGGGCCGAGAGCGCCCCCGGACGGGGGGCCACGTTCTTCTTCACGCTCGGTGAGGAAGCGACCTGACGCCCTGTCCCGGACTGAGCCAGCCCGCCGGACAACTGCGGTCGATCGGAGGACTTCATGCAGGCAAGGCCCATATTGCTGGTCGAGGACAATCCCGACGACGAGATTCTGACGGTGCGGGCCCTCAAGAGACAGAGCATCGGGAACCGCATCGTCGTGGCCCATGACGGACAGGAGGCCCTCGACCGGCTCTTCGGAGAAGGGGAGGGGGGAGGCCCCGAACGTCCGGCCCTCGTCCTTCTCGACCTCAATCTTCCCCGCGTGGAGGGACTCGAGGTTCTGCGGAGGATCCGCTCCGACCCGCGGACCCGTCTCCTCCCGGTCGTGATCCTCACCTCTTCGCGGGAGGAGCGGGACATCATCGAGGGCTATTCCCTGGGGGCCAACTCCTACGTCAGGAAGCCCGTGAACTTCGACGAATTTCTGGAGGCGGCCCGCCAGCTCGGACTCTACTGGCTTCTGCTGAACGAACCGGTTCCGGAATGACGGAAAGGATCCCCGACATGGAGACCAAGTCGCAATCCCTGAACGTGCTCGTGATCGAAGATTCGGACGACGACTTCCGGCTGATCCTCCGGGAGCTCGGACGGGGAGCATTCTCTCCCTCCGCCCTGAGGGTCGAGACGCCGGAGGCCCTCCGGGAGGCCCTTTCCGGCCGGATGTGGGACATCGTCTTCAGCGACTACCGTATGCCAGGCTTTTCCGGAACCGAGGCCCTCGCGATCGTCCGGGAGCACGACGCCGTCCTTCCCTTCATCTTCGTCTCCGGAACCATCGGAGAGGAGACCGCCGTCCAGGCGATGAAGCAGGGAGCCCAGGACTACGTGATGAAGGACAACCTGCGACGACTCCTCCCTGCGGTGGAGCGGGAGCTCCGGGACGCCGCGGCGGAGCGGGGGCGCCTCCGGGCCGAAGAGGAGCGGAGGAAGTTCGAGACGCGCTTCCAGAACATCCTGACGATGGCCGCCGACGCCATCATCTCGGTAGACCAAAACCAGCGGATCCGGATCTTCAACCAGGGCGCCCAGACCATTTTCGGGTATTCGGAGGAGGAGGGGAAAGGACTCTCCCTCGAGGCCCTGATCCCCGAAGACTTCCGGGCCCGCCACACCTCTCATATCGCCTCCCTCGAAGGGAAGCCCGACTTCTCGCGGAGGATGACCGACCGCATGGATGTCTTCGGCCGGCGCCGGGACGGAAGCCTCTTTCCGGCGGAGGCCAGCATCTCAAAGCTCACCGAGGACGGAGAGGTCACCTACACCGTCATCCTCCGGGACGTCACCGAGCGAAAACGCGCGGAGGAGCGCCTCCACTTCCTCGCCCACCACCATGCCCTCACCGGCCTTCCCAACAGGCTCCTCTTCCACGAGCGGCTCGAAGAGGCCATGCGGGAGGCCCGCCTCAAGGACCGGAAGGTCGCGGTGGCCTATCTCGACCTCGACCGCTTCAAGACCGTCAACGACAGCCTCGGCCATTCGGTGGGGGACGCCCTGCTGAAAGGGGTCGCCGAGCGGCTCTCCGTCCTGTCGCGGCGGGGGGATACGGTGGCCCACCTCTCCGGAGACGAATTCGCCCTGATCCTCGCCAACATGGGAAAGTCGGAGGACGCCCATCTCGTGGTCCGGAAGATCCAGAACTGCTTCGACCGGCCCTTCAACCTCGGGGATCACGAGCTCTTCACCAGCATCAGCCTCGGCGTGACGCTTTTTCCCGACGACGAGGAGAAGGCCGAAGGGCTTCTCCGGAACGCCGACATCGCGATGTACCGGGCCAAGGGGGCCGGGGGCGACACCTTCCGCTTCTATTCGGCGGAGATGACCGAAGAGTCCCGGAAGCTCCTGACGCTGGGAAACGAGCTCCGGCGCGGTCTCGAACGAAAAGAGTTCCTCCTGCATTACCAGCCCTTCGTCACCCTCGCGGAAGGCCGGGTCGTCGGCATGGAGGCACTCGTCCGATGGCAGCATCCCGACCGGGGGCTGGTCGGTCCGAACGACTTCATTCCCTACACCGAGGAGACGGGGATGATCGTCCCGCTGGGGGAGCAGCTGTTCCGGAGGGCCCTTTCCGAGTGGGGGAATCTCTCCCCTCCGTTTCGGCTGGCGGTGAATGTCTCTCCCCGGCAATTTCACCAGAATCTCGCAGGAATCTTCGAGGCCATTCTCGAGGAGACCGGGTTCGATCCGGCCTGCCTCGAGATCGAGATCACCGAGTCGCTCCTGATGGAGCATCTCGACGACGCCCTGACCACCATGAGAAAGCTGCACCGGAAGGGGGTCCAATTCTCGGTGGACGACTTCGGGACCGGGTATTCGAACCTCGCCTACCTGAAGAAGCTTCCGATCCGTCGCCTCAAGATCGACCGGTCATTTGTCACGGGACTTCCCGGAAACGAGAACGACGTCGTCCTGGCCCGGGCCATCATCGCGATGGCCCTGAGTCTCGGGGTCGAAGTCATCGCGGAGGGAATCGAAACCCCGGAGCAGCGGGACTTCCTCCGGGATGCCGGCTGCCAGTTCGGCCAGGGGTACCTCTTCAGCCGTCCGAAGCCCCCGGACGAGATCAGGACCTTCCTGGCGTGAGACCGATGATAGATCGTGCCGGGAGAGAGTCCGCACGGGGTGGTTCTTTTCTGATGCTCTCCGGTGCCGCTCCCGACCTCTGAACAAAGTCCGGGGGATCCCTCCAAAAATGGCCAGGTTGTCCCGAAAAAAGCCGAAGTGCGCGACAATTGGAAAGTCCGCACGAAATTGACACGCCAGCCCGATTTTGAGACTCTTTTTCCGGGAGGATCTTTTCGGGGCGCCCTTCGCCGTCGGAATTCCTCCGGAGAGGACTGTCTTCTCCCGTCCAGAATGGGGCGTGAGGTCAGCCTCTTCCCCTTGGTGCCCGTCTTGCCCACCCTCAAGCCAAAATGATGCCGATTCCCGGAAATCCAAGGAGAATTCCGATGCCCTTCGCCAGGCTTCCGGAGCCACACTGGAGTCATTCCCTCGCGCTAGTGTTTTTTTCCGTCATCGCCGGGGCTCTCATTCACACGCTCGTCTTCGCGGTTTTGCGCCGCAGATCGGAAAAGCCGCCTCCCGGAGGTGCGCCACCTCCGATCGAGGTGATTCGGTGGCCCTCCTTTTTTCTGTCGATGGAACTCCTGCTTCTGATCCTCCACCCGGCGATCCCTTTCCCCGGTATTTTCGATGAAATCCTCACCCGGGTTCTGGCTCTCCTGACCATCCTGACGATGGGCTGGACGCTGGTCTCCCTGACTCAGTTTTTGGGAGGCAGGCTGCTCTCCCGCCACGCTTCCGCCCCGGAGGGAGATCTGGCCTATAGAAAGGTCCGGACACGGATCCTTCTGCTCGAACGGCTTCTGAACGTCTTGGTCGTCCTCCTGTCGATGGGAGGCGTCCTGATGACCATTCCACGGATCCGTGCCCTCGGAGAAAGTCTCCTGGCCTCCGCGGGTGTGGCCGGACTTGTGATCGGACTGGCCGCCCGTCCTCTTCTGACCAACATGATCGCCGGCATCCAGATTGCCATGACCCAGCCGATCCGGATCGATGACGTGGTCATCGTCGACAACGAGTGGGGGTGGATCGAGGAGATCGGCATCGCCTATGTGGTGGTCCGCATCTGGGATTTGCGGAGACTCATCCTTCCCCTTTCCTTCTTCATTGAACAGCCTTTTCAGAACTGGACCTACCTGTCGTCCCAGCTTTTGGGCTATGTCCATATCTATGCCGACTACTCGGTCGACATTCCGGCTTTGCGTGATCACCTCAAGACCGTCCTCGAGTCATCACCCCTGTGGGACCGTCAGGTCTGGAATCTCCAGGTGACAAGTCTCGACGAAAAAGCTGTTCAGATGCGGGCCCTTTTTTCTGCCAGGGACTCGGGGTCCCGCTGGGATCTTTCGGTCTACGTGCGGGAAGGGATGCTGGCCTATCTCCGGAATGGCGCCTCTTCCGGCCTTCCCAGAGTTCGGGTCGCGCTCTTTCCGCAGACCGTCGGAGAGCCGGAGGCCAAAGGGAGATGACCGGACCTCGTCCGTCCGCATGGATCGCCAGAGAGGGAGAGGCGGTTTCGCGCGCGATCTTCCGAAAGGGTCCACTTCAAGAAGGGATCAGGCCGATTCATGGTTCTCTTCCGATCGCCTTCCGGCGGTCCCTAAAAACCGCGATCGAGTGAGGGGAATGGGGGGGCAAGAAAACCCTTGTCGTTTCAGATAAAGCGGATGTTGCCGAAGACATTCGTTTGCCCGCCCGAAGGGTGAAAGGAAAGGGGCGACTTCATGGTACGCCAGCACGTTCTTCCCTTCGAGCTCGAAGCGGCCGACGACCCGGTCACCTCCCAGGGGGGACGGGTTTCGTTCGGGGAATTTCTTCATGTCCTGGATCACAAAAGGG
>JAKBXW010000011.1 GCA_021840555.1 Nitrospirota bacterium | reverse complement strand
CCCGCTCGAAACCATCCTGTCGGACATCCTCGAACGGGACCGCAGGGACCGGGATCGCCCCATCTCTCCCCTCGTTCCGGCTCCGGACGCCCTCCGCCTCGACACCACACATCTCACGATCGACGAAGCGGTGACATGGATCGTCGCGCGCTACCGATAATCCCGCCTCCAGGGACGATCTGGCCCACCTTTTTTTACCGATCCTTCCGCATTCTGGCCGGAGGGGTCTTCCGGAGCCTCCTCCCCGTGACCATTACAGGACAGGAACATCTTCCTTCCTCCGGAGGGGTGATCGTGGCCGCGAACCACCTCTCCTTGCTCGATGTTCCCCTTCTGGGATACGCCATTCCCCGGGAGTCGCGCTTTCCCGCCAAGCCTGAACTCTTCGCGAACCCCTTGCTTGCCCGATTTCTCCTCTCCCTCGGAGGATTTCCCATCGCCCGGGGCGAGGGAGACCGGAAGGCCCTTTCCTTTTCCGAGGAGGTTCTCCGCCAGGGCGGGGTCCTGGGAATCTTTCCCGAAGGGACCCGCTCCCGGGACGGAGAACTGCGCCCCTTTCACCGGGGGGTGGCCCTTCTGGCCATGGGGGCCAACGTTCCCATCGTTCCGGCGGCGATTGCGGGGACGGACCGGTGCCTTCCGCCGGGTGCCGCCGTTCCCCGTCCCGCCCGGCTGACCGTTACCTTCGGCCCTCCCGAATGGCCCGGGGCCCCTTCCTCCGATCCGGCCGAAAAAAAGGCCGAAAGCCTGAGGCTCGTCTCCCGTGTCCATGACCGTGTGCAGGAGCTCCTTTCCGACTCCCGGTCGTAGGATCCATTCGTCGCGCGGTCGCGTCCTGACCTTCCGGTCGGGAGTGTCGGGAGGGCGACGGCAGGCGGACCATCTTCACGGAGCTAAAGTCCTCCCATTTTCCGGGCCCCGTTCCTCCATTCCCGGGGTTCCCGTTCCGAACCTCTCATGAGCTCTCCTCTTCCCTGAACCCCGTTCCCCGGGTACAATCGAAACCAGGCACAGCGAAAGAGATCCTTCGAAGAGGATCGGGTGGACCGAGAGAGACTGAATGGGTGGAGATGGGAGGGCCGGTGGAAGGATCCGGTGAGCAGGGGGATCGGCCCGGATGGGGAGAAAGGACTCTTCTGTCTCTTGTCGGAAACCTGGCCTTGCACCATCCCGTCCGCCCGGCGACCGAAGAGCTCCTTTCCGCGCTCCGGGAGTCCCTGGAGGCCGAAGGGGCGCTCCTTCTCCTCTTCGAGAGGGATTCGATCCTCCGAGCCGTCTCCGCCCCAGACCCCCTGTTTTCGCTCCTTCTGTCCGCTCCCATTGGAAAGGATCCCGCCGCGGTCCCGGAGAGCCTCTCCGCCATTCTCGGTGACAGCGGCCCCGACGGGCGACGCCTCGTTCTCCCCTTCCCGGGTCTTTCCGATCCCGACAGGCCAGACAGTAGAGAAGGGGAGACCCTTCTCCTGTTGATCTTCCCGGGATCCCGTCCTCTCCCGGTTCCGGAAACCATCCTGCCTCCCGAGCTTGTCTCCCGGCTCGGAGCGCTTCTCCGCCGGTGCCGGGAGGAGAGTTCCCCTCTTTCGACGCTCCTCGAGGTCGAACGCCTTCTCAGGCAGACGGAGCCGGGAACTCCGGAGACCGTCCTGTCGGAGGTCGCCAACCTTATATCGGGATCCTTCGGTCTCCCGCTCGTCTGGATCGGCCGCCGGAAGGCCGGTGAAAGTCGCCTCGAAATCCTGGCCAGTGCCGGCTCCAGATCGGTTGTCACGGGGGAAAAGCTCTTCCTGGAACCCACCACGGAAGAGCTTTCAAGGACGCTCGTGGGTCAGGCCCTGGCCAGGGGCCATATGGCGGTCGTCGAGGATCTTGATGCGGATGGGGGACTGACCGTCTGGGGGGACCGGGGAGGAGCGCTCGGACTCGGAAGCGGTCTCGCCGACTCGGCGGCCATGGCCGACGGAAGCCAGGTTGCGATCGTGCTCTACCGCGAGAGGAAGGGAGCCTTTCCGGGAGAATTCCGCTCCATGGTCGCGGGGCTGGCGGGGGACATCGCCGCCTATTTCGACCGGAGACGGATCGAGCGGGAGCGGCAGAATCTGGCCTCCTACCAGGAGGCGATCCGACGCCTCCAGCAGTCCTTTATCTCCGCCACGACCCGGACCCAGATGTACCGGACCCTCGTCCAGGCGATCGTCCGGTACGCCGGGGCCCTCGGAAGCTATGTCGCTGTCCGGGACTCCGAAGGCTCTCTGAAAACAGAGGCGGTGGAGACGGTCGATCCCGGGATGACGGAGGCGGCCCGAGGGATTCGTTTCACGAGGGAGGAGGAGGAATCCTTCGGCCCCTCCCTCTTCTCCCTGGCCTTTCGTGAGCGCCGTCCCCAGGGTCCTGTCACATCCGAAGAGTGGCCCTTTCTCCAGGAAATGCAGCGGCGCTTTCCCGCTCTTGTCCGGATCAGGTCCGCGATGGCCTTTCCCGTCCTGTCCGTGGCAGATCGGGACCCGGAGGCGGTCTTCGTGGTCTGGAGCGAGGAGACGGACCATTTCACCGAGAGCCTGCGGGAGCTCCTATCCACGCTGGCGGAAAGCCTGGGCCGGGCTGTCCGGAGGCTAGACCAGGAGGAGAGGATCAGCCGCCTCTCCCTGGTGACTCGCGGGACTGAGGACGCGATCTGCGTTCTCGGAGACGACGGCCGGATCGATTGGGCCAACGCCGCCTTTGCCCGGCAATCCCGTCGACCGGCCGAGGAGCTTCCCGGAACCGATCCCGTCGATCTTCTGGCCGGGGAGGGGGTCCCGGAGGGGGTCCGGGCCCGGATCCGCTCAGCCATCCGGTCCACCCGTCCCTTCGAGGAGACCCTCTCCCTGCCTTCTTCCGACACCCCCGCCGAATGGCGGCTTTTGAGGGGCTTTCCCCTCAGGGAGCCGGGAGGCGCCTTGCGGGGCTACGGTCTCGTCGCCTCCGACCTTACCAGAATCCGGGAAGCCTCCCTCCAGAAGGAGACCGCGGCGCTCTTCCAGGAGGCCCTTTCCGTTACGATGCAGGCCCTCCGGGAGGATTTCCCCTCCCTGGACCATTTTGTGGGAGAGGTGGCCGACCGGGTCTACGCCGTGCTCCGTCCGGAGGTCCTTCTTCTTGCCCGGATTCCCGAGGACCGCGCCTCTCCGGAGACCCTTCTGACGCGAGGCAGGGCGGGGGAGTGGTTTTCGGGGATGGAGAACCTCCGGGATCCCGCCTCTCTCTTCGGACGCTGTCCCGCCTCCGAACTGATGGAGCGGGAAGGGGGGAGGGCGGTTCGAATCTCCGAAGAGAGGCTTCCGGAGATCCTGCATACCCGGGCGAAGAGCTTGGGGATCATGGGCTCCCTGGTCGCCTCTGCCCTCGGGAAGGAGGGGGACCGCGTCATTCTTGCGGCCTGGTTCTCCTCGCCCCGCTTTCTCGAGGACCAATGGGTCGCCCCCTTCCAGCGGATCTCCCTGGAGATCATTCAGGCCCTCGACCGCAAGCGTCTGGAGGAACAGGTTCGGAGGGTGACGGTGTTCCAGGAGGCGGTCCGGGCCTCCCAGCAGGAGTTTCTCTCCGCCCGGAGCCGTTCCGATCTCTTCCGGACCCTTGTCCGGACGATCGCGCGGGTGACGGACGCGCTGGCCGCCTATGTTCTGGAACGGAATCCCGGGACGGACGCACTGGCCATGTCGGCCCACGCCTCCCGGGACGAGAGGCTGGCCGAGATAGTGAAGGCGCTCAGCTTCCCTCTGGCGGGAGAATGGGAGAAGCTGACCGTCGCCGCGAAGGCCTGGCTTGCCCGAAAAGGAAGGATCGAGTCCATGGGCGGAGGGCTGGAGGCCCTTCGCTTCTACCAATCCACTCATCCGGAGCTTTCGGCCGTCCGGGAAATCATGGCGGTTCCGGTCATCCTTCCGGGAAAGCCCGAGCCGGAGGCGGTCATCGCCCTCTGGGGCGACCGGGAAGGGGCTTTTTCCCAGGACCATCTCCGTCTGGGGGAGCAACTGGCGCAGAGTCTGTCCATTGCGCTCGAACGCCTCGATCGGGAGGGGGAACTCGAACGGCTTTCCCTCGTCGCCCAGAAGACGACGGACGGCATTCTCCTGACCGATCCCGCCGGCCGGATCCTCTGGGTCAACCGGGCCTTCGAGGAAAAGTTCGGCTACCGCCTGGAGGAAATCCGGGGCCGCTTTCCGGCGGACTTCCGGCTGGGGCCCGGGACCGATCCCGCAACCCTTGGCCGGATCCGGGCTATCGTCGCCGAGCACCGCTCCTTTCAGGAGACGATGGTCCACTATTCGCGGTCCGGAGAGCCCTTCTGGCTTCGGGTGAACGCGACCGCCCTCTTTTCACCGGACGGCCACCCCGCGGGGTACGTCTCGGTCGAAACCGACGTGACCGCCCTCAAGGAGTCTGAGGAACGGGCCCGGATCGCCTCCCTGTTCTACCGGGCCCTCTCCGAGTCGGTCCAGATCCTTCGGGAGAAGGACGAGGCTCCGGAGGAGGAGGTTCAAAGGGAGCTTCTGGAAAAACTCCGTGAGACCCTGAATGCGCGATTCGTCCTTCTCGGACGCCAGGCCGGGGGGGACCCGCGGATATCGCATCCCCTGGTTTCACTCTCTCCCGCCCTCCTGGGAGAAGGCATCTCGGCCGACTCTCTTGCGGAGTCCCTGATCTCTTCCGGAGGCTCGGGGATGGTCGCCATGGCGCTCCGCACCGGGCTCCCCCAGATTCTTCTGAAGGAAGAGCCGGACTACCCTGGAGAGAAGGTCGGCACGGATTCCAGAAAATATGGAACTCTCTCCGTCTCCGGGAGCAGGCTCGGGGGAGAAAGGGTTCTTCTCCATGCCCAGTTCGAGGACGACACCATCCTGGGTCAGGATTCGGCGGCCCTCTTCCAGAGGATCGTCGTCGAAGTGGCGGCCTATCTCGACCGGAAGGAACGCATCCGCCGAGAGAGGCGCCGGGCCCACGCCCAGGTCGTGGGTCAGCGGATCCTCTCCGAGCTTTTTCTGGTCAAAACGGAGGAGGAGGTCTATCGAACCCTCGCCGATGCGATTTCCTCCGAGCAGGGGATTCTTTTTGTCGAACTTCTCGTGCCCGGAAAGGACCGCTTCGAAAGGAAGATCGTCCTGGGGGAACTCTCCCGGGCGGTCCTCGCCCTCCCGCCTCCCCCCCTTCTTCCCCCGCCGGACGGGAAGGAGCCCCTTCCGACCCGGGTCCATCTCTCCGGGAAACCCGTCTCCGTGGTTCATCCCTCCGGGGATCCGACCATGCCCGGCGCCTTTCGGAGCGCGCCCTTCTCGGAGACGGGGTTCGTCGCCGGCTGGCCGATCCGGCGGCCGGAGGGGGAGATCCTCGCCGTTCTGGTGATGGGTGCCCGGGATCCCGCGCCCTTTTCCGACAGGGTGATCCTCGATCTGATCGAAGACCTCGCCCTGCGGGCCGCCTTCGCCATCGACCGGATCCGTCTCCTGGCGAAACTCGAGGATCTGTCGATCCACGATCCCCTGACGGGACTTCTGAACCGGAGAGGGATGGGGCACGCCATGCGATCCTTTCTCGCCTCGATAGAACGCCGGAAAACACTGGGGGTCGTGGGGATCCTCGACCTCGACGACTTCAAGCCGGTCAACGACACCTATGGCCACGCCGCGGGGGACCGTCTCCTGGTCGAAATCTCCGGAAGGCTCCGGAAAACCCTTCGGGAGAGCGATCTCGTGGGGCGTCTGGGAGGAGACGAATTCGTGGTGGCGGCAGAGATTCCGGACCGGGACCATCTTCCGGTTCTCATGGATCGCCTCTCCCGGTCCCTCGAACGTCCCTACGATCTTCCCGAAGAACCGGGAGTCCGGATCCCGGTGGGGATCTCCATGGGGGTCATCCTTTTCCCGGACAAAAATGGCGACCCGGACCTCCTGCTCAGGCAGGCCGACCTGGCCCTCTACGAGATCAAGCGTCTCAAGGGCCATCGGAGCTCCTGGTGGAAGCTTTGGGACAAAGACTGATAGAATTTCGGACGGAATGTTGCGACGGAGCGAAGAAGGAAGAGGGGCGCCATGGAGTGGATCGAGACCAGACCGGACGATGCGATCTTCGAATCGATGCTCTCCCCCCTCGTGCGCCAGCTCCTGGAGAAGCTCTTTCTTTCCGGGGATTCCCCGGAGCGGACGGAAGGAGTCCAGAAAGGCTTTTTCGTCTTCCACCGTGAACTGGGTCTCCTCCTTCAGAACGCCGCCTCCCAGGCGCTCTTTCCGAAGATCCTTCCGGGCGCCGGATGGGAGGCTCTGGTCGATCTCCTCGAACGCGCGCTGATTCCCGCGTCCCGTTCCGAATTCAGGGAGCGGGTCTCGGAGGATATCCCCTCCTTCAGTGGAGCCTGGCGGCTCCTGCCCGACCGTATCTCCCAATCCTCCGGCCTCTTTCTCTGGGGGGTCCGTTTCGAATGGGGGAGGGCCGTCTTCCTGAGGGGCGAATCGGACGGTTCTTCCTCCCAGGCGCTCGCAGGCTTTGCACAAAAGGTCGGAAAGATCGAGGCGCTCCTCAGGCCGGTTCTTGACCGATGGATGCTCGATTCGACCCTCGAAGTCTTCTGGGGCCGGATTCTCGGGAATATCCCGGAGCCGTTTGTCCCCCTCGGACGCTCCCAGGCTCCCGAATGGCGCCGGGCGGTGCCGCTTCCGGCCCTGGGCGGGGAGGTCGAGGACGAGATCCTCGATGGGGATTACTGGAAAGTCCCCGGGGAAGGATGGACCCGGAGGGTTCTGAAACTGGAGAAACGGAAGGAGGCCCCCGGATCGGCCGGGGCCAGGACGGGAGCCGGGGAGGCCGGGGCCTGCCTGGAGGTTCCGGTCGACCTCTGGGGGATCTTCAATCTGGGAACAGTCCGATTCCCTGCGGGAATCGTCCGAAACTTCGACATCCCGCACTTTCTCTCGAAGCTCCGCCACGCGCGGGCGCTTTCCCTCCGCTCCCTCTACAGGCACCTCCTCTACCCGGGACAGATCTCCTTTCTCTCCTTCTGGCTTCCCGAAGACGAATGTTTCGATCCGGACCTATTGAAGGAGCTGCCCTCCCTGGGTCCTCCCTCCACGATGGAGGACGCCCTCGCGACGATCCTTCTGCCGTCGGGGGGATATCTGAAAAGGATCGAGGAAAAGCTCCGGCCCGCAGACCTTCTTTTTCAGGACCCCAAAAAGCCTGGAAGAATCTACCTGTATCTTCGGGGTTGCCCTCCGGAGAGGGCGAAGGCCAGCGTCTTCCCCCGCCTTCTCCGGATCGAGGGGATGGCGGAAAGCAATCTCGAAGGAGCGGGATCCCTTCGGGAGTTCCTGGCGGCCAGGGGGATTTCCCCTGCAGACCGGAAGGCGACTACTTCATGAACGGCCGCCTCCCCCAGTCCCGGGGAGCTCCCGTTCCCTATCCGCTCCTCCAGGAAGAGATTTTGAGGGTCGAAGGCATCATCCGGGAAAGATCCGGCCTCGACCTGACCTTTTCCGACGGTCGGGCCGGCTCCCTCCGCTTCGACCTCCGGGGGCTCCGGGCCGGTCTCTTCTCCGTCCGACTCCACCCGGGCGACCGCCGCCAGGAGATGTCGCTCCGCTTCAACGGAGAGATCATCGAACGGGTGGGGGAAGAAGTCTTTCTGCCCACGATCGCCCACGAATATGCCCATGCCGTCGTCTTCCAGCTGAAATATAATGGCGGAAAAAGGGGGGATCGGGCGGACTACAGTCCGCACGGGACCTTTTGGCGTTCTCTGATGAAACTTTTCGGGCATCCTCCCGACCGATGCCACGACTATCCGGTTTCCCGCGCCCGGACGGGAAAGGTCTTCGGATACCGCTGCACGGACTGTCTTCGGGAGTTCCGTCTGGGTGTGATCCGCCACGAACGCCTGCTCAGGGATCCGGGATATCTCGTCTGCGGAAAATGCCGCGGGGGGCTCGAGCGGTTGCAGGACGGCCCGGACGGCCGGTAGGCGGGGTCACGGCCGGGGGAGGACTTTCCCGTGAAAAAGGAGCGTGGCCAGGCAGGCGGAAAGAAAGCGGGACCGGGGCGGGTCGCTCCGGGAGGTGAGGATCACCGGAACCCGCGCCCCGAGGACGAGTCCGGCCAGGGTGGCTTCGGCCAGGTATTCCAGATCCTTGGCCAGAATGTTTCCCGAAACCAGGTCGGGAAGGAGCAGGATGTCGGCCTCTCCCGAGACGGGGCTTTCGAGGCCCTTCGTGCGGGCGGCCTCCCGGGAAATGGCGTTGTCGAAGGCCAGCGGCCCGTCCACGACCGCTCCCGAGATCTGTCCCCTGTCGGCCATTTTCGAGAGGCAGGCGGCGTCGATCGTGGAGGCGATGCGGGGGTTGACGGTCTCGACGGCCGAAAGGACCGCGACCTTTGGCCGGGGATTTCCCAGGTCATGGGCCATGTCGATGGCGTTCTGGAGGATTTCGGCCTTGGCCATGAGGTCGGGGGCGATGTTCATGGCGGCGTCCGTGATGGCGAGGAGCCGGCCGTAGGACGGAAGCTCCGCCAGAAAAACATGGGAGAGGCGCTTCTTTTCCCGAAGTCCCTCGAGAACGGGGTGCAGAAAGGCGTCGCTGTGCAGATGACCTTTCATCAGACCCTGGGCCCGACCTTCCGCGACCAGTCGAACGCCTTCCCTGGCTGCCGACGCCTCGTCCATGGCGGGAATCACGGGTATGTCGGCGGGAAGGCCCACATCGCCCGCGATCTGACGGATCCGGCCGGGGTCTCCGATGAGGAGCGGATTCGCGATTTTTTCTTCGAGGAGAAGGGCCACTCCTTCGAGAACGGTCTGTTCGCCCGCATCGACGATGGCCAGGGTGAGGGGGGAGAGAGCGCGCGCCCGGGAGACCAGGGCATCGAAAAGAGGCGTGGTCACAGGGACCTCCAGTCCGGTAAGGGGTTGAACCGACCGCTCGTCGTATTGCCACCAGGAGGGAGTATGCCACATTCGCCCGCACAGTGGGAGAAAAAATCGGAAAGGTACGGAGTGCGGTTCCGAAGAAAAGGAGTCCGGAGGATTCCTTTATCGTTTTTACTGCCGGTGGCGGGGCTGTTGACGGGATTTGTCCTTCTTTTCTGCCATCCTTCAGCGGGGGAAGCCCAACCCCGGATATCCTTCGCCGACGTTGCCGCCGGATCCCTGGAACCTGTCCGGAGTGCCCTGGAGGAAGGAGCGAATCCCGACGAGACCGACCGGGACGGACAGAGCCTCCTGGAGATCGCGGCCGCGAAGGGAAGGTTTTCCATGGTGCGCCTCCTCATTCATTACGGAGCCGACCCCGACCTCCCGGACATCTCGGGGAAGACCCCGCTGTACCGGGCCGCCCAGAACGGGTATCCGGAAATCGTCCGCATTCTGGTCGCCCACGGGGCCGACCCGAACAGGACCGACGGGGAGGGGACGGCCATGGACTGGGCCATTGCGAACAGGCACCGCGCCATCGTATCGATCCTAGAGCACTGGACCCAGATCAGGCGCCACTATCTGCTTCGACGCCTTCCCCACTATCTGAATCTCGTCCCGATCGCCCAGCGCTCCCGTCTGAGCAAGGGCTCCCTCATCAGTGGCCGGCTTCCCTACGCCCTCCCGCGCGGGATCCTTGCGGCCCCCTGGAAAAGCCGGGACAGCTTCGTGGAAGAGGCGCTACGGGCCGACATCGCCTCCAGGAGCGGCCTCTTCGGAAAAAGAACCGGAGAGCCACTCTGGCGCCGGCGGGCTATCGAAGAAATCGGCCGGAACCTGAAAGGATACAGGCCGCCTATGTGAAGGGAGAACCGGGCGACGCCACTTCGGACTCTTCTTGTCACCGCTCCCCCTCTTGTTGTAAAGTTAGGCAGTTTGGATGGTGTCCTGTCCGTTCCCGCCTGATCGGGGGATGACCCTGGACTGCAAGAAAAAACGCCAGAGGGTCCATCCTGAATCAATCCGGCCTGAATTCATCCGGACTGAGTGAATTCGTCCAGAGTCTGGACCGCCTCAGATCCGGTCCGCTCCGAGACTCTGGACCTTCCAGGTCATGACCGGACGTGCCGTACTGGATGGTCCCGTGCGCGCCACTTTCCCCAAACCATTCCTTTGGGGATCACCCTGATTCAAGGAGATCTTTCTCGATGAAGAAACAATACCTCTTGGCTCCCGGCCCCACTCCCGTTCCACCGGAGGTGCTCCTGGCCATGTCCGCCCCCATGATCCATCACCGGTCCCCGGACTTCATTCCGGTGATCCAGAAGGTGCGCGCCGGCCTCAAGTGGCTCTTCCAGACCTCCCAGGAAGTCATCACCGTCGCCGGGAGCGGAACGGCCGGAATGGAAGCATCGATGACGAACTTCCTCTCTCCCGGCGACAAGGTCATCGCCGTCAACGGAGGGAAATTCGGGGAGCGGTGGCTCAAGATCGCCAAGGCCTACGGCGTGACGGCCATCGAGGTCACGGTTCCCTGGGGCGACTCGGTGGACCTCTCCCAGGTGGAAAAAATTCTCGCCGGAGATCCCGCGATCAAGGCGGTTTACGTCCAGGCCAGCGAAACCTCCACGGGTGTCTGGCACGACATCCAGGGATTGGCCCGTCTCACGGCCGGCCGGGAGCAGACCATCCTGGTCGTCGACGCGATCACCGCCCTTGGCGTGGTGAACATTCCGATGGACCAGTGGGGAATCGACGTCCTCATCACCGGATCCCAGAAGGCCCTCATGCTTCCGCCCGGACTCGCCTGTATCGCCGTCTCCGAAAAGGCCTGGAGCCTGAACCAGACGGCCAGATGCCCCCGCTTCTACCTCGACCTGAAGCGCGAGAAGGACAACATCCTGAAAGACTCCAACGCCTGGACCCCGGCCGTGTCCCTGTGGATCGGTCTCGCGAAGTCTCTCGAAATGATGCAGTCGGAGGGCCTCGACAGGCTTTTTGCCCGGCATCGTCTTCTCGCCCGCGCCACCCGGGAGGGGGTCCGGGGATTCGGGCTTTCGATCTTCGCCCGTCAGACCCCTTCGGACGCCCTGACCGCCATCGTCGCTCCGGAAGGCTTCGACGGCGAGGCGATCTACAAGAATCTCCGGAGCCAGTACGGGATCACCGGGGCAGGCGGGCAGGACCAGCTCAAGGGGAAGGTCTTCAGGGTCTCCCATATGGGCTATTCCGATACCTTCGACATCATCACGGCGATCAGCGGGATCGAAATGGTCCTGGCCCGCATGGGATACAAGGGGGCTCCTCTCGGTTCCGGAGTCGCCAAGGCCCAGGAAGTTCTGATCCAGGGATAATCTGCCATGGCTCCGGGGAGGAATTCCTGCCCGGGGCCCCAATCCGAATCCGATTAAAATTCAAGGGGGACGTGTTGAGTACAGGGCCGGTCCGCATTCTCGTGAGCGATCCGATTTCAGAGGAAGGTCTGGACATATTCAGAAATGCCGGGTTCGAGGTCACCGTCAAGACCAAGCTCCCGCCCGAGGAGCTGAAAAAGGAGCTTGCCTCCTATGACGGTCTCGTCATTCGCAGCGGGACCAGGGTGACCGCGGAGGTTCTCGAGGGCGCGACCCGCCTCAAGGTGATCGGGCGGGCCGGCGCGGGGCTCGACAACGTGGACCTGACGGCCGCAACCAACCGGGGAATCGTCGTCATGAACACCCCGGGGGGGAATACGATCACGACGGCGGAGCATACCGTGTCGATGATGATGTCGATGGTCCGGAAGATCCCCCAGGCCAACGCCTCCAACCGGGCGGGGAAGTGGGAGAAATCCAAGTTCATGGGCATGGAGCTGTCCCACAAGACTCTCGGAATCCTCGGCATGGGCAAGATCGGGTCCCATGTGGCCCATGTCGCTCAGGGTCTCCTGATGAACGTGATCGCCTACGATCCCTTTCTGACGCCCGAGGTGGCCGAAAAGCATGGCGTGACCCCCGTGACCCTCGAAGAGCTCTTCACGAAGTCCGACGTCATCACCGTCCACACGCCCCTCACCCCCGAGACCACGAACCTCATCTCCAAGGCGACCATCGCCAGGATGAAAAAGGGCGTCTATCTGGTGAACTGCGCCCGGGGAGGGGTCATCAATGAAACCGACCTCGCCGAAGCCCTTTCGAACGGACACGTGGCCGGAGCGGCCTTCGACGTTTTCGTCCAGGAGCCGCCACCCGCCGACCATCCTCTCCTGAAGCTCGACAACTTCATCTCCACTCCCCATATCGGAGCGGCGACGAAGGAGGCCCAGGAGAATGTGGCGCTGGCCGTGGCCGACCAGATGGTCGACTATCTCGCGAAAGGGGTGATCCGCTATGCCGCGAACCTTCCGTCCATCCCTCCGGAGGATGCCCCGAAAGTCGCTCCCTACCAGCAGCTGGCCGAGGTCATGGGAGGCATTCTGTCCCAGGTTGCATCCGAACCCATTTCGAAAATATCGGTGGAATTCAGCGGGGAGGCCGCCACGCTCCCCACATCCATCGTTACCATTTCGGCGATCAAGGGCGTTCTCACCCCCATCCTCGCAACCCGCGTCAACGAGGTCAACGCCCCCATCCTGGCCAAGGAGCGCGGCCTCGAGGTGGTGGAGTCCCGCTCCTCACAGCAGGGTGACTACGTGGGGCTGCTGACGCTTCGCGCCACGACGGCTCACGGAACGCACCAGATCGCGGGTTCCATTTTCCAGAAGAAGGATTTCCGGATCGTCTCCCTCGACAATCTGCCGGTGGAGGTCGTTCCCGATCCGATCATGCTCTTTCTCACGAACCAGGATCAGCCCGGGGTGGTGGGCCTTGTCGGAAGTCTTCTGGGATCCCATGGGGTCAACATCGCCCGCATGCAGTTCGGGCGCGACTTTCCCGGAGGAAAGGCCATTTCGCTGATCGGACTCGATACCGAACCTTCCCAGGCCGTGCTCGATGAAATTCGCAAAAATCCGAAGATCATCGCGCTCAAACTGCTGCGTCTTCCCTCCCTTTCGAAATAGCGGGTTTCCGACGTCCATGGAAAAGCGGAAAAAGGGGGCGGGCGAGTCCCGCCGCCCCCCTTCGAAATCAACGCCGACCGGTGTTTCTCCCGTCCTTTCGCGCACGGCCCGTTTCCGGAGGGAGACGACCCAGCGTCTCCTGAACCATTTTTTCCTCTGGGGGTACCGGGAGATCATCCTTCCCTCCTTCGAGTACCTCGATGCCATTTCTCCCGGGCTTCCGCCGACCCTTCTGACGAAGCTCTATCTCATGCAGGACCGGGGCTCCGGTCAGGTTCTCGTCCTTCGGCCGGACGCGACGGCCCAAATCGCGCGGCTCACGACCCAGTCCTTCAGGGACCGGCAGCTTCCCCTTCGCTTCTGCTACAGCACCTCCGTTTTCCGGGACGAGAACCACCAGGCCTCCCAACATCGGGAGCTCCACCAGACGGGACTCGAGCTCATCGGGGATCCCTCCGTCGTTTCCGACGGGGAGATTCTCGATCTTTGCCTCTCCGGTGCGGAGATCTTTCCCCTGAAAGGCTCCCTTCTTCTTCTTTCCCATGCCGGACTCCAGGAGTCCATTCTCAGGGAGTTGACCGACAATCCAGACAGGGCCCATGAAATCCGCGGCGCCTTCCATTCCCGGAACCCCGACCGCTTGAGGAGCCTTCTCTCCGCCCGCGACAAGTCATCGCTCGCGAATGTAGCCGTCGCCCTCGCAAGCGAGGTCTTCGGAGTCGACGAAGCGCGACAGATCCTTTTGGGGATTCGCGGGGAAGGATCCTCGGCTCTTCGCGCCGAGATGGAAAAATTTCTCAGCCTTCTGGAAGCCATCGAACAGTCCCATGACTCCTCCGTCCGTGTGGATTTCGCCCTTCCGCCCTCCGGTCCCTACTATACCGGGATGTTCTTCCAGCTCTTCGCCCCGGATTCCTCCACGCACCTGGCTTCGGGCGGCCGGTACGACCGGCTGGGCCAGGCTTTCGGACACGACCTTCCCGCGGTCGGCTTCGCCTATCACATCACCCATATCGAAGAGACGCTCCGAAAACAGGAGGCTCCCGGAGAAATGCCCTCGCTCGTTCTGGCCTGCCACGCCCCCGGCAACGCCGGCCCCGTCCAGGCTTTTGCCAGGACCCTTCGGCGCTCCGGCCGGCCGGTCATGACGGCTCCCGATCCCTCTTCGGACAGCGGCCTGCCTCTGTCCGCCGCGGAGATCCTGGCCGATCATGCCGATATCGCCGCGGTGGTGCTCTTTGACGCGGAGAACGGTGTCTGGTCGCTGACCGGCCGCAAAAAAGGCGTCCGGACCGCCCGCTCGATCGAGGAGATCGCCGGGTTCATCCTGTCCGGCGATCGATCCTGAGTATTCCATGAAATCACGACTCGCCCGCGAATCCCGGAAAAATCTTCCCCAGACCATCGAGGCCGAAAAGTCCCTTCTCGGCTCGATCCTTCTCAACAACGAGGTCATGACGACGGTCGGGGACATGCTTCAGGACGACGACTTTCTTCTCGAATCGAACCGCCGCATCTTCATGGCGATGAAGGAGATGGCCGACCGCCACATTCCGATCGACAGCCTCACTCTCTCGGACTACCTGACGAAAAAGGACTGGGCCGGCATCACCGGCGCTCCCGAAAACATTTACGAGCTGGCCGAGATCGTTCCGACCGCCGCAAACGCCATCCACTACGCCAGGCTGATCGTCGAAAAAGGAATCTTCCGGAAGCTGATCCTCGTCGCCGAGGAGATCGCCCAGAAAGGGTACGACGCGACTCTCGACACCGACGAAGTTCTCGACTACGCGGAAAGAAAAATCATGGACGTGGGAGCCCGCCGCTCAAGGAGCGAGTTCGCCCAGATCGGGGACCTCTCCTATCTCGACGCCCAGTTCAGGAGACTCGAGGACCTCAGGAACCGGGAGATCAAGGATATCGTCACGGGACTTCCCAGTGGATTCGTCGATCTCGACCATCTCACGACCGGATTCAATCCCTCCGAGCTCGTCATCGTGGCCGGACGCCCGGCCATGGGAAAGACGGCCTTCGTTCTCTCCATCGCACAGCATGTGGCCTTCGACCTCCGCAAGCCCGTCGGGATCTTCAGTCTCGAGATGCCGAAGGAGCAGCTTTTTCTGCGCCTCATCAGCGCCCAGGCCCGGGTCAACTCCAAGAATCTCAGGACCGGTCACCTGAATTCCGAGGAATGGGACAGCGTCATGCAGGCCTTCGGCGACGCCAGCGAGGTTCCCATCTACATCGACGATTCGGGGGATCTCACCATCTTCGAGCTCCGGACCCGCGCCCGGAGGCTCAAGAAGCAGCGCAAGGACCTCGCCCTGATCGCCGTCGACTACCTCCAGCTGGTGCGGGGATCCCAGCGGACGGACAACCGGGAGCAGGAGATATCGGAGATCTCGCGCTCCCTCAAGGCCCTGGCCAAAGAGCTTCAGATCCCGGTCATCGCCCTGGCCCAGCTCTCCCGCGCCGTCGAAAATCGACCCGGCCTCAAGAAGCCGACCCTTTCGGACCTGCGCGAATCGGGAGCCATCGAGCAGGATGCCGATATCGTCCTCTTCATCTACCGGGACGAGGTCTACCATCCCGACAACCTCGATTCCAAGGGGAAGGCCGAGATCATCATCGGAAAACAGAGAAACGGTCCGATCGGGTCGGTGATGCTCGCCTACCAGGGATTCTGTACCCGCTTCGAAAACCTGGCGATCGGTTACGACGACATCGCGCCGGAGAATTTCGGATGAGGATCGTTCTGGTGCGCCACGGAGAGGCCGAGGACGATCCCTATCCGGAGATACTCCGCCCGCTCACCCCCGGAGGTCGAAAAAACGTACGCCGGCTCGCCCGCGAAATCGCCTCCCTCGATCTTCCCGTCGACCGGATCCTATCGAGTCCCCTGACGCGCGCCGTTCAGACCGCGGAAATCCTCCTGTGCGGACTCCGGAAGAAGCATCCCGTCCGAAGGGTGGAATGCCGGCTCGAACTCGCGTCGGACTTTCTCTCCCGGGAATTCGGACGGGAGGGATTCCTTTCGTTTCTGGGCGAAAACTTTCCCGATACGCTCCTTCTCGTGGGCCACGAACCCGGCCTCCTGGCCCTGGCCCGCATCCTTGTTCCCGACCCGAACGGGATGCTCCTTCCCTCCGGGATCAGAAAGGGAACCGGACTTCTTTTCGAATGGGATCCCGAGACGGAAGGGATCTTCCATGGCCGGATATCTCCCCGCTGAAGCGCATTTCCCGCCTTTTTCCGGCTCCTTCAAAAAAACCCTTTCCCTGGCTTGCAATTTGACGGGATTGGGTGTATACATTGAGCGATCAAGACAATGGGTGCGGGAGCCGTGTGCCATTATTATCTCCTTCATGCTTTCAGCGTATAAGGCTTCCCAACGCTGCCCGTTAGTTGACGTTACGGTTTCATCTGATCCGCGGGTTTTCAGGACCCCGGGCGGACCTTCCGAAGGAGGACACTTTGTTGCACAAAGGACAGCAGGGCGGAAAGATGACAGCAAGAAAGTCTTCGAAAAAGGCAGTGATGGCTCTGGGCATGACGGCGGGTCTGCTGGTGGGCATGGCGGGCCATGCCGGTGCGGCGAGCGTTTCGACCATCGCCGGAGCCTTCCACGAGCGCGGTGATGTCGACGGCACCGGAAGCCAGGTCCGTTTCGAGTATGTACAGGGCATGGTCGCCGCTCCCGATGGAACCATTTACGTGGCCGATACCGGCAACGACCTGATCCGGAAGGTGACCGTGAGCGGGGGTTCCGCCACCGTCGTCACCCTCGCGGGTGTCAACCATCATGCCCGCTGGCGTGACGGGGTCGGAACGGCGGCCCGGTTCAACAATCCCGAAGGCCTCGCCATCACCGCGGACGGGAAAACTCTCTACATCGCCGACTCCCGGAACAACCGGATCCGGAAGATGGATCTCGGGTCCAACGCCGTTTCCACCGTTGCCGGACGGGCCTTCCCCGGATCGAACGATGGTGTCGGATCTGCCGCGGGATTCTACGCCCCCAAGGCTCTGGCCCTTTCCCCTGACGGGAAAACCCTTTATGTCTCGGATTCCGGAAACAACATGATCCGCAAGATCGATCTTGCCACCGGAACCGTCTCGACGGTAGCCGGTAAGGGAGCCCTCGCCTCCGGATCCGATGACGGCGTCGGGGCGGCCGCAAGTTTCCGCGATCCCCGCGGTCTGGCCATCACCCCCGACGGATCGATCCTTTATGTGGCCGACACCCGCAACAACCTGATCCGCAAGATCGTCCTCGCCACCAACGCCGTTTCGACCCTGGCCGGCCACCCCGGCTTCCCCGGAACGGATGACGGCGCGGGAAGCTCCGCCTACTTCAACCAGCCCGTGACCCTGGCGCTCAACGGAAGCACCCTCTATGTGGGCGATTCCTCCAACGCCTCCATCCGGGCGATCGACCTGACCAGCAACGCGGTCACCACTGTCGCGGGAGGGGTAAAAGCCACCGGTGGCATCCCCATCTCCGGAAAGGAAGACGGAGACGTTTCCGAGGCCCGCTTCCAGTATACCGGCGCAATCGTCTACGAAAACGGTGTCCTTTACATTGCCGACACCCCGGCCGAAACGCTCCGGATGCTCAAGCTGTAGGATCTATCGAACCAAAAGAGGGGAGCCTTCGGGCTCCCTTTTTTTTTTCAAAAATTCTCGCGAATTTCTCCCAACAATTCCCTACAGGATCATTCCATGCATCGGAACTCTTGTCCGCAAAGGCGGAGGATCCCGTCTGTCCCCTGCTTGCCGTTCTCTCGTCATTATTCGCAAGCCCAAATGAGGGCTGTCGGGAGTCGTAAGGGCTCTCAGGGGGCGGTCCGGAAAATCGGATTCTCCGAAATTCGCTGTGGACATGGACGATGCAGTGGAGCGGTGCGAAGTTGAAGAGAAGCCCCTCTCATGGCTTGGGGAGAGGGGCTTTCTGGTTTATAAGAATCCAAGCAAAAGCTGAAGATGGTTATCCGGCTGATCAGGCGACCTGGTAGATCCTGACGTCCGGAGCCGCGTCGAGCAGGGGTTTGAGTGCGCCCACGACATCCTGATTGAACAGCGGGCTGTTCAGATAGTTCTTTGCGCTGGCGGCCGAATCGAACCCGTGAAGAACCTGGACGTCTTCATCCCGGACCAGAAGCTCTTTCGATTTCGCTCCGGCGATGGTGGTCAGGAAGGGGTGTTTGTATTTCTTGTACACTTCGGCGGCCGCCGGGCGATTCTTTTCCTGAATCTTCAGGGTGATTTCAAGGTAAGTCATGGCTCCTCCTTGGGAATGGTTGACCAAATTGATGGAGGGATCTTGAGCGGGAGAGAGAATGCGGGGATTCCTCCAATTCTGATCCCCCTGAAGACGAGCTTAACAAATTATTTTTTAAATTAGAAATTGATATAATTGATATCATAGATCGAATTATTCGATTAATTGGAGGCAATCAATGAATATCGCCCATCTGAAATTTGTGGTCGAGACAGCCGAGGCCCATTCATTCAGTCAGGCGGCGGAAAAATGCCATGTGACACAATCCACCCTGTCCCATGGTGTGGCCGAAGTCGAAAAAGAACTGGGGGCCAAGCTCTTTGAACGAACAACCCGGAGCGTGACGCTCTCCCCGTTCGGGAAAGCCCTGATCCCCCTGATGAAAACCATCCTGAGCGCGGAATCGAATCTGATCCTTCAGGCAAAAAACTATTTGAACCCTGAAAAAGCCATCATCAAGATTGGAATCTCCCCCCTTTTAAATCCGGGCTTCACCTCGATGCTCACCCAGAGCTTCAAGGAAAAGAATCCGAACCATGAAATCGTGCTCTATGAGGAGAATCTGACCGAGCTGCAGAAAATGCTCCTCTCCAATAGTCTTGATTTCATTTTCGTTCCTCTCATCGCAGATTTCAGCGCCGAGTTCGGAAAAATGCGGTCCCTCTTTCTCTATGATGAACCGCTCGTGCTCATCACTCAGGACGAATCACTTCTGAATTCTGGATCCGTCTCCCCAAAGACACTTTCAGGCCAGAAATTCGTCATGGTTCCTGACGCCTGCGGTCTTGCGAGCGTCACGCGGGAAATATTCCGGAGGGCCAGGGTTCCCCTGAATGAATACGAAGGAAAAGCCTTCAGCTATGGCGCCCTGACCGACTGGGCCCAGAATGGAATCGGTTCGGCGGTTCTTCCGAAGAGCAAGGTGAGCGGCACCAGAATCATCCTGTTCATGAAAGACGCGAACGACAACGTGGAACATATCCGTTTTGTCGCGATTGCAAGCTCATCGAGCTGTCTGCGCTTCAAGGAATTTGCGGAACACATCCGAACCAATTCGGAGCGTCTGGCAAGGGGGCTCGGTCTGGGCCTTTGAGACCCCGCAAATGGAATGGAGATCCCCGGGGTCCGGGGAAACGGGACCGGAGTCGATGAGACATCCCTCCGGGAATGCCCTTTTCGGGACGGGAGCTATTCGGGACAGAGGCCGCACCGGCAGGAGCAGGGGGCTCCGACCGGAATGCGGTTTTCCAGGGCATCCTTGGTCAAGCTTGCGAGGGCGGCAATGAAGGACTCCTGGATGTTGAGGGCCGGCGCCCGTTCAAAGTGAAGAATCCGGGAGGCGCGGGCGAGGTCCCGGTAGGTGATGTCCATTTCGTAAAGGGTCTCCTGGTGGTCCGAGACAAAGCTCACGGGAACCAGAACAAGGTTCACGCAGCGATGCCTCATGGCCAGATCCCCGATGGTCTTCTTCGTCTCGGGACCCAGCCATTTGAGAGGTCCGACCCGGCTCTGGTAGGAGAGGTGGAATCGCATTTTCCTGCCTGTCCCTTCTTTTTCGAGCCATTCTCCGACCGCCGCCACCGACCGCTCCGTGTCCTTCTGGTAGGGATCCCCCTTCCGGATCCGGGACTCGGGGATCCCGTGGGCCGAAAACAGGATGTCCACCGGATGGTCGTTCGGAGGAAGCGCGAGGATCCCCTTCAGGACGGTTTCGCCCAGGGCCGCGATGTAGGGAGAGTAGTCCGGCCAGGCCGGCACGACGTGGAGACTCTTGGGGGGAAGGGCGAGCTCCTCATAAAGGCTCTCTTTAAACTCCCGAAAGGAGGAGCGTGTGGTCGTCGTCGAGCGCTGCGGATAGAGCGGCAGGAGAACAAGCCTCTGCGGGTTGAAGGCCCGCAGGGAGTCCCGGATCTCCGAAAGACGGGGAGGGGCGTAGCGCATGGCGAGAAAAACCCTGAAATCCCGCTCCGGATCCGATCCGGTCAGCCGGGCCCCGAGAAGCCGGACCTGATCTTCGGTAATGGAGCGGAGCGGAGATCCTCCTCCGATCGCCTCGTAGTAGGTGCGGCTTTTGGGGGCCCGGCTTTTGGCGATCAGGCGCGGAAGAAATCGTCCGATGACCGGGGGAAGGTCCATGATGTCGGGGTCGGAGAAAAGATTGACGAGGAAGGGTTCGACGTCGTCGAGCGTTTCAGGTCCACCGAGATTGAAAAGGAGAACGGCCACGCGCTCCCTGTCCTGCATCGTTCCTCCCTGACAGGCGCCTGATAGGCGAATGTTGTCCGCCGGAGAACTTCGGCATTTCAAAACTCTTCCGATCCTCGCACGGCTCAAGCGTTCCGTCAAGCTCCGCGGGCAAATACCCGATCGGGGCTACGACACCCGGTTCATGGAGGAAAGAAGCCCGAGCCCCACGAGGAAGACGACGAGATTGGCAAACCAGGCCGCGAGAAATGGCGGGATGACTCCCCCCCGGCCCAGGGCAAGCCCCATGGAATAAAGGGTCCAGTAGGCCAGGGAGAGAAGGAGGGCCACCCCGAATCCCCGGGCCACACCGACCTGGCGCCCCTCCCGGATCCCGAATGGAATGGCGAAGAGGACCATCAGGAAGGAGGCCGCCGGGAAGGCGATGATCCCGTCTCTGAGGACCGTGAAGTTCGTGTGGGGAAGGCCGTTCGCCCGGAGAAGATCGATGGTCCTCCCCAGCTCGGAAAAGGTGAGATGGGAAAGGTGGGTCTTCCGGATGAAGAAATCCGCGGGTCGCCGGTCGAGGGGAAAGGGAAGGGTGGTGAAAGGGATTTCGGTGAGGGTTCCGTCGGAGTGGAAGATCCTCCTGACCCCCCGATGGAAGATCCATCCCCCGTTTTCGAATCGGAGGCTTCCGCCTGTGATCGCCCAGTGGAGCTCGTTATGTCCGTTCCGGTGGTAGATGGCGACCCCTTCCAGAAGACGGCCTCCGTCTTTGATGCGGGCGATCCGGAAGATTTCCCGCGAGCCGTGGCGGAACCAGACGTTTTTCCGGACGGCGCTCGACCAGTTCTTTCCCTGATTGATCCGCTCCTCCATGATGAGGTCGGTCATCTGGTAGGCGTGGGGAACGACCCAGAGGTTCAGGAGAAGCTCGATGCCGGAGAGCAGGAGACCGATCAGGATGATGGGGAATGTGGCTCTCCGGAGGCTGATGCCCGCAGCCTTGATGGCCGTGATCTCATGGTTCTTGGAGGCTATTCCCAGGGCGAGGATCGTCGCAAGTAGGGCCGACATGGGGATCACCCGGAACCCGACCTCGATCGACCGCCAGGCGAAAAACTCTCCCATCAGGGACCAGGGGGCGTGGTGCGAGAGAAAGTTCTTGATCTTCTCGACGGAATCGATGACGAGATAGATCGCCTCGAGGGAGACGAGGGAGAGAAAGTAGATCTTGAGGTATTCTCCCAGAAGGTGGCGGGTGAGGATCCTCAAGGGCGCTTCCTCCTCAAGAAGGAGGGGAGGGAGAGGCGCGGCAGATGGGCCCGGATGTCCACCTCCCGGAAGACCATGACGAGAAGAGTGACCATCAGAATCGCAAGGACGACGTCAGGGGCCACCGCGGCGGCGGCGGGGGAGAGAATGCCCCGGGAGACCATGAGATCGTCGATCGTGTTCATCATGTAGAACAGAATGACCGTGACGGTGGCGAAAACGAATCCGGCGAGACGTCCCGAGCGCATCGTGTAGATCCCGTAGGGAATCCCCAGGAATGCGAAGAAAAAGCAGGAGAAGGGATAGGTATAGTTCTTGTAGCGGTCCTCGAGAGCCCGGAAGAGGGCGGGGTCGGGGTGGGGGGAGGCCCGGATCTCGGAGCGGATCTCGTCGATGCTCTTGACCCGGATATGGTCGCTGGACCGTTTGCCAAGGATGGTGAGATCGTACGACTCGAAGCGGATGTACTGGAGGGCCTGGCCCTGCTGGAAAAAGGTTCCGTTGGTAAGCTTCAGGCGCAGGCCAGGGGGATTCCTCTCGTTCAGAAGGTCTCCCGCCCGGGAAAAGATGACGGTGCTCTCTCCGGGCCTCTTTCCCTTCTCGTAGATGAAAACCCCGTCCAGATGGGACAGCGTCGGCATCCGTTCGACATAGATGATGAAGCGTCCCATGAAATCGTTGAAGGCCTGGGGCTTGATGGCCAGGGAAAGCTTTTTCTGGAAGACCCGGACCAGGAGATCCTGAAGGGAGAGCCCCTGCGTTTCCATGGCCTTGAGCGAGAGATAGAAGTTGCTGCCGAATCCGATGGCGGCGAACAGGAGAAGCGGAAGGAGAAGGCGCGACAGGGAGATCCCCGAGGCCTTGAAGGCGATGATCTCCCCGTCCGAGGCCAGCCGGTGGAAGGTTGCGGTGGAGGCGGTCAGGACGGAGACGGGAATGATCATGCTGAGAAACTGGGGAAAGATCATGGCGAGAAGCCGGAAGACCGTCTCGACGGAGAGTCCCTTGTTGACCAGAAGGTTCATGATCAGAAGCGCCTGCTGCGTCAAGAGCAGAATGACCAGGACGAAGAGGCTCAGGAAGAATGGTGTCAGGAGCTCGAGAAAAATATACCGGTGGATAATTTTCATTCGGAACCCCGGGTGGGCGGATGTGGACTCAAGCCGTGAATTTTATCACAAAATCGGATCAATCCGGCAGAAAAACCCGAATGTTTTCGCATGATCCCTCCATAGCCCCGAAAAACATCATCTTGCCTGATCGGGTCGGTGGATTGAGGGAATCAGCTTCGACAATTGTGTATTTCATAAATATACAGTGGCTCCTGTGACATTTCAGAGTTCCTCAAAAAAACATCGGGTTTGAACATTCGCCCTCGCATTCCCCTTCTGGGCCGCAGGTCAGGAGGGGGTCAAGCGGGTTGCTTGCTCTTTCGAGGTTTTTCCTTTGTCCCCTGACTTTCCGCATAGCGCCGCACGGTCTCCAGCGTGGCGCCGCCGACGCCACCCATCTCATAGTAGGCGCGATGCCAGAAGTGCGGCTTCCAGTAAAACGGCTTCAGGTGCTCGGCAAAGCGGTTGCGCGCCCGTCTCGCGCTTGCGGTTTTCAGTTTGTTGATCAGCGTGGAAATGTTGAGGGCTGGGCGGATTTCTATCAGCAGATGCACATGGTCTGATTCGCCCCCGAACTCCAGAAGCGTGCAACGCCATCCTTCCAGTATTTCCGCAAAGGCTCCGCGCAGGTAGTCCAGCAGTTCCGGCGTCATCGTTCTACGCCGGTATTTGGTCGCGAACACGATATGTAGCTTGAGCGAATATACCTCATGAGAGGATGATTTGTTGGCTTGATTCTCCATGGGGCGAAGCGCAACATCCTCCCATGCAGACGCAGACTGGGCACCGATTTCGCGCCTGTCCCACTTTCGCCAAGGAACGGATCCTGCTTCGACTTCGGGAACGCCCGTTCCCGTCGATCAGGAGTACGCCCGGTTCACCGGACCGGAGACCCCCTGGCTCCGGGATCTCCCCTCTCCGGTTCTCCGGAACGGGGCGGTCCTCCGGAAGCAGTCCTGCGGCCGGTTCCGGGGACGTTCTTGCGGCAGATCCGTTCCGGCTCCCCAGGAAGGAGCTCCATAGCCATCTCCGGATCCCCCAAAATCTGACGCCTCGCCCTTGTCCTTTTTGAAGGCTGAACAGGGTTGCGGTTTGTTGTAGAATGAGGGAAAGACACGCTCACATCCAGCACAGGAGGAAGGCCCCGTGGCCCATCTCTTCGATCACCGTCATGTCGACAGGCTTCACGATCCCGAACGCGTGACCTTTCAGGATCCGGCCAGACTTTTTCCCCTTGTCCGTCCCTACGAGCATGGCGACGCCGCCGAGATCGGAACCGGATCGGGATACTTCTTTTTCCCGCTCTGCGAATTCCTTTCGGGGCGAGGCGCCTGCCATGCCATCGAACTTCAGCCGGAAATGATCGCGCACTTCGAATCGGAACTCAAAAAAAGGGGAAGGGCCCTTCCCGTCCGCATTCTGCCGGGTTCCCCCGATAAGATCGATCTCCCCGACCAGTCAGCGGCGCTTGCCTGGATGGCCAACGTCTATCACGAGCTTTCCATGCCGCGTGAAATGCTTCGGGAGGTCTTCCGGATCCTCTCACCCGCCGGGCAGTTCTTCGTCGTCGACTGGAAGAAGGAGGAGACGCCCGTCGGCCCGCCGGTCGAAGAGCGCGCCTCGGATATCTCTCTCTACGACCTCCTGATCGACGCCGGCTTTACGAGGATCCGGTCGCACGATCTCTACCCCTATCACTATGTGGTGGAGGCGCTGAAGGATTGACCGGGTTGGCAGCTCCTGTTCCCCGAAGCGGGCGGGAGATTCTGATGGGGATTCCCTGGCTCGCCCGGGCGATCGACAAGGGGAGGATGCTCCTGCAGGGCGGCATTGGAGACTATGTCTTCCCCTGTCCGATGGACGAGGAGATACTTGACCGCCTCGGACTCTCCCCCGACCAGTTTCTCACGATCCTCAAGTCGTCCCCCGGAGACGGGGAAGTTCTGCAGGCACTCTCCCACAGGATCTCTGCTCTGGGTCCCGGAGACTGGATGGCCTTCGATGTCTTTCTGGTCCGCCACAGCCGCCTGATCGCCGAGGCCGACCGGGAGGAAGGCCGTTTGTGAACCGCGAAATATCAAAAAAACCAAAAAGAAAGATCTGACGATGCCCGACGAATCCCGACCGCTCTCCGAAACCTACTATATCCGCACATTCGGGTGCCAGATGAATGTCCACGACTCGGAACGCATGGCCGGCCTCATGGCCGAAGCCGGCTACCGCTCCGTCGACGATCCCTCCCTGGCCTCCGTGATCCTGGTCAATACCTGCACCGTGAGAGACAAGGCCGACCAGAAGGCCCTGTCCGATCTGGGAAGACTCCGGCAGCACAAGAAGGAAAACGGATCGGTGGTTCTCGCCGTCACCGGGTGCATGGCCGAACGGGAGCAGGAGAACCTCCACCGCATCATGCCGGAGATCGACCTGATCGCCGGCCCCTCCCAGGTCCGGAACCTGGTCCCCATGCTGACAGACGTGAAAAACCGGCAAAAGGTCCTCCTGGGAAGGGAGTACGGCCTTCCGGAGATGACGACGCCTCCCGCCCAACGGGGGCCCGGTGTCACGGCCCTCGTGACGGTGCAGGAAGGGTGCGACAAGGCCTGTGCCTACTGCGTCGTTCCCCGGACCCGCGGCCCCGAGCGGAGCCGGCCTGTGGCCGCCATCGCGGACGAAGTCCGGGAACTGGTCGCGGCAGGGTATCGGGAGGTCACCCTTTTGGGACAGAACGTCAACGGATACGGGAAGAATGCAGCCGGGGGAGCCTCTTTCGGCGACCTTCTCCGGGCGGTGGACGCCGTGGAGGGTCTCCGGAGGATCCGATTCACCACATCCCATCCCTCGGACATGGACTCCGGGATGCTCTCCGCGATGCGGGAATGTCCGAAGGTCATGCCCCACCTCCATCTCCCGCTCCAGTCCGGTTCCGACGCCCTTCTCTCCCGCATGGACCGGGGATATTCCCTCGACCACTACAGGGGTTGGATCGAGCGTCTCCGGGAGGCCGTTCCCCAGGTCGCGCTGACGACCGACCTCATCGTCGGATTCTGCGGGGAGACGGAGGAGGACTTCGAGGCGACACTCCGGGCTGTGGACGAATTCCAGTTCGACGGCGCCTTCTGCTTCATCTACTCTCCCCGCCCGGGAACCCCGGCTCACCGCTGGGCCGACACCCCTCCGCGTGAAATTTCGGTCTCCCGGTTCCGGCGGCTCGAGGAGCGGCTGGACTCGTTGATCGTCGGGAAGAATCAACGCCAGATCGGAGAAGTCCAGGAGATTCTCGTGGAGCGGGTCGACCACTCCCTCGGGCGTGTCTCGGGCCGCTCTCCCCAGTTCCGTCACGTCAGGGGATTCGGGAAGGGTTCCCGTCCGCTTCCGGAACCGGGGGAGATTGTCCCGGTCGCGATCCGGTCCTGCACAAAGGCGGGACTCGAGGGAGAGATTCTCTGAGAAGCAGGGGAGCTGGGGGAAAGTTGCTCAGGGAAAGGGGATTTCCGAGTCGGGGGATCCGTCGATCTGGAGAAGGCCGGCTGAGGGAGGCACCTCCCGGAGCCTTTTCCAGGCGGAGAGCAAAATGAGCCGGTCGCCCGCCATCAGGGGGAGGCGGGGCCCCAGCTCCACGGCGAAATTTCCGCGCAGGGCCATGAGGGGAACGGAGCCTTCCGAGGCGGCCGTTTTCCGGATGTCGTTCATGGAAAGCCCGAGATAGGGAGAGTCTTCCGTCACCAGAACCGTCTGGGGGAAGACGATCCTGCGTGCGAGGTCCTCCTGAAGATGGGCGAGGAGGCCCGAAGTTTCCCGGTCCTCGAGGTATTCCATCCACTCTCGAAGGTGCGTTTCGAGCCGTTCTGTTTCCCGTATCCGGTCGATCAGGGCGGTCATTTCGGGGTGGTGAAGGCCTGTAAAGGGCCAATAGTCCTGGAGGCCGTTCTCCGCGGCCAACTTCCCCAGGCGCGCGAGAAGGTCCGCCTTTCTCCCTGCCATCCGTCTGACCCTGAACCAGACCCGGAACCACTCGATCCGGGGAAAAACGACTCCACGAACCTGGGACAGGGTCTCCTCCACCATGCTCCAGGCGTTTCGAAGGGGAGGGGAAACGGGATTTCTTCCGGTTCCGGAGGGAAGAATCTTCACGCGACCTTCTTCCTTTAAGCCGTTCTCCCGGCCGAAGACTACCGGATCGGACGGTCGAACAGCCCGTGCTGAATGCGCTCTTCCTGGGTAAAGGCGATGGGGTAGTTTCCGTCGAAACAGGCCTTGCAGAAGGACCCTGCTGTCCGCGGTTCCCCCTCCCGGAAGGTCTGGCTGCAGACGACCTCCTCCTCCATCGCCCCGATGGGGAGATAGGCCAGTGTATCCGCCTTGATGTACCGGCGGATTTCGTCCAGGGAATGGGTGGAAGCGATCAGCTCCCCGCGGTTGGGAGTGTCGATCCCGTAAAAACAGGGGAAGTGGATGGGGGAGGAGGTGATCCGCATGTGGATCTCCCTAGCCCCCGCTTCCCGGAGCATGGAGACGATTTTGCGGCTGGTGGTGCCCCGGACGATGGAGTCGTCGATCACCACCACCCGCTTCCCGGCCAGCAGTTCTGGAACGGCGTTCAGTTTGATCTTGACCCCGAAATGGCGAATGGACTGCTGGGGTTCGATGAATGTCCGACCGACGTAGTGGTTTCTGATCAACCCCATGTCGATCGGGATCCCCGACTGTTCGGAAAATCCGAGAGCCGGGGCCAGCCCCGAGTCGGGAACAGGAACGACGATATCGGCCTCGGCGGGAGCCTCCAGCGCAAGACGGCGTCCCAGACGCTTTCTCGCCTGATAGACGGGAATTCCGAAGACCCGGCTGTCGGGACGGGCGAAATAGATGAGCTCGAAGATGCAGGCCGCGCTCGGGATCCTCGGGAAGAGACGGAAGTGCTCCATCCCTGTCTCTGTGATGATCACCATTTCCCCGGGCTCCACATCCCGGATGTACTTGGCGCCAATCAGGTCGAAGGCGCAGGTTTCCGAGGCCAGGACATAGGACTCTCCCAGTTTTCCGATGGAGAGGGGACGAAACCCGTGGGGATCGCGAATGCCGATCAGGGCGTGGGGGAGGAGGGCGAGCAGGGAGTAGGAGCCCTTGACCGAGGCCAGCGCCGTCTCCATGCGGGAAACGAGGTCTTCTCCCCGGCTCCGGGCGATCATGTGGACCAGGACCTCGGTGTCGACATCGGTGGTGAAGAGGGCCCCTTCCTCTTCCAGCGTCTTTCGGAGGTCGAGGGCGTTGGTCAGATTGCCGTTGTGCACGAGGGCCATCGAGACGTCGCTGATGGTGGCGGAGAGGGGCTGGAGATTTCTCTGGGAGTCGGAGCCGGCCGTCGAATAACGGTTGTGGCCGATCGCGGAACGTCCCTTGAGTTCGCCGATCACCGATTCATGGAAAATTTCAGAAACGAGACCTTCCCCCTTCCGGATGATCATGCGCTCCCCGTCCATGGTGGCGATCCCGGACCCTTCCTGGCCCCGGTGCTGGAGGGCATAAAGACCGAGATAGGTGAGGTTGCCGGCTTCCGGGTGGTTGAAGATCCCGAAGACGGCGCATTTTTCCTTCAGATCGTCGAAGGGGGCGTCGGATCGGAGGGATTCATGGGACTCCATCAGGGAAGATCCTCCATCTGGCCGGCGAGGGACGCGGCGTAACGTCTCTTGAGTTGTTCGGGGGAGTCGGAGAGCTCCTTGGCGCGTCCCTCCCGATCCTGGTAGCGGATGTTCCAGAGAAGGGGAGCCGTCGATCCGATCGTCCGGCAGGGAACCCCGAATTCGAGCGCCGTCTGTTCGACGATGCGCGCATGGTCCGGTTCGAAGGCCAGCAGAATCCTTCCGGGCGCCTCCGAGAAAAATGTCTGAAGCGGATTCTCGAGACGGGACAGGGAGAGCGCCGCCCCGAGCGTCTGATCCGCCGAAACGAGCTGAAGGAGTGTGCGGAGAAGTCCGCCGCGTCCGATGGCGCGGGAGGCGCGGACTCTTCCTCCGGACAAAAGTACGCTCATGAAGGGCTGGAGGCGGCCGAGCGTCTCCCAGTCCACCAGGGGGACCGGACCCGGCTCCGGATCCTCCAGAATCCAGTCGAGATAGGAGCCGCCCAGGGAGAGGTCCTTCGATGACCCGACCAGGGCCAGGGAGAGTCCAGCCAGGGCGGTTTTCCCGGGCACGACACTTCGCCGGTCCGACAGCAGTCCGCAGGTGGCGAGGATGGGGGTCGGAGGAATGGAGAGGCCGTCGGTTTCGTTGTAGAAGCTGACATTTCCTGAGACGACCGGGATTCCGAGACGGCGGGCGGCATCGGCGATCCCGCCGACCGCCTGAACAAAGTCCGACATGGTTTCGGGGCGTTCGGGATTCCCGAAGTTGAGGCAGTCGGTCATGCCGACGGGCCAGGCGCCGACGGCGGCAAGATCGGTGACGCACTTCGCCACGAGAAGCATGGCGCCGCGGGCGGGATCCCGCGTCAGGGGATGGGAAAATCCCGCCATGGAGATCGCCACGGCCCGCTCCTCCTCCCGGAGATCCACCACCGCCACGTCGTGTCCCGGAGGCAGGAGGGTCCGGGTACCCACCTCAAAGTCGAACTGGCGTGAAATCCAGTCGGCGGCTCCCCCATTGGGATGGTCGAGAAGACGATGGAACAGCTCGGCGATCGAGTGTCGACCGGCTTCCGAGGGAGTGTGGAGCAGGGACGGCCGGGAGGGGGAGGGAGCCCGTTCCCGGGTAGGCCGGTCGTAAAGGGGAGCCTCTTCCGTCAAAAATGGAACCGGAATTTCCGCAAAGACCGCTTCCCCTTTCCGGACCCGAAAGACCGGCTCGGGAATGATCCGCCCCACGACCGCCGCAGAGACCTGGCTGTCGCGGGCGATGTCGAGGATCCGCTCCACGCGCGATTCCTCCACCAGGAGAAGCATCCGCTCCTGGGATTCGGAGAGCAGGATCTCCCAGGGTTCCATGGAGGAATCGCGGAGGGGAACCCGGTCCACGTCGATTTCGATGCCGAGGGAGGACTTCGAGGCCATCTCGACGGAGGAGCTGGTGAGGCCGGCCGCCCCCATGTCCTGGATGGCCCCCGCCAGCCCCTCGCGGATGATCAGGAGTGTGGCTTCCATGACCTTCTTCCCGACAAAAGGATCGGCGACCTGGACCTGCGGCCGAAGATCGGTGTCCCCGCCGGAAAAGCTCCGGGACGCCATCGCTGCCCCGGAAACCCCGTCCCTTCCGGTCTTGTTCCCGAGATAGACTGCGAGCAGGGGCTTGGGAGGCGGGACGGCGCTCATGATGCCGTCCTCGTCGACCAGACCCAGCGCGAATGCGTTCACGAGGATGTTCTTCGCATACCGTTCGTCAAACCAGACCTCTCCCCCGACTGTCGGAACGCCGATGGCGTTCCCGTAAGCGGCGATGCCCGCGACGACACGGCGAAAAAGCGTCATCTGTCGTGGCTGGCGAAGCGAGCCGAAGACCAGGCTGTTGGTCAGGGCGACCGGTCTCGCACCCATTGCGAAAATGTCCCGCAGGATCCCGCCGACTCCCGTGGCTGCGCCCTGGAAGGGTTCAATGTAGCTGGGATGGTTGTGGCTTTCCATCTTGAAGGCGATCCCAGTCCGGGATGTCACGCGAACGACTCCGGCGTTCTCTCCAGGCCCCATGAGAACGCGGGGCCCTTTCGAGGAAAATTTCCGGAGATGGATCCGGCTTGACTTGTAGCTGCAGTGTTCGCTCCAGAGGGCCGAAAAAACCGCCTCCTCTGTCAGATTCGGGTCACGGCCAAGCAGGATCCGGATGCGCTCCATCTCGGGAGCCGGGATTCTGAATCGGGAGGGGGGGACGGCGGTCATGGGTTCTCTTCGATAAGGGTCAGGGGATCGGTTGAACTGCCCGGGAATTCTGGCGTTCGAGGTGAAGGGCCAGGGAGCGGAAGAAGAGGAGGCCGTCCGGTCGTCCGAAAAGGGTCCGGACCCGTCGTTCGGGGTGGGGCATCAGACCGACGACATTTCCGGAGCGGTTCGTCACCCCTGCGATCTCCCGCTCGGAGCCATTGGGATTCTTCAGATACCGCAGGAGGATCTGGCCTCTCTTTTCAATTTCCTGGAGCTGGTCCGGATCAATGAAATACCGCCCTTCCTGGTGCGCGATGGGAAGGGTCACCGGGGTTCCGGGAAGGAAAAGGTTCGTGAAGGGAGTCCGGCAGTTCTCCAGGACGAGGGACTCTTCCTGGCAGAGAAAGGTTCGCCCGCCGTTTGGAAGGAGTGTCCCTGGAAGGATCCCGGCCTCGGCCAGGATCTGGAATCCGTTGCAGATTCCAAGGACAGGGCGGCCCCTGTCGGCGAAGCTTCCCACCATCTCCATGACAGGCGCCCTGGCGGCGATGATCCCCGTTCGAAGATAGTCTCCGTATGAAAATCCTCCAGGGAGAACGAGAGCGGCCAGGTCCTCCCCCTGCCGGTCCTTGTGGGAAATCCATACGGGTTCGAGTTCGGGGATCAGGGAGATGGCGTCCCAGGTGTCGAGGTCGCAGTTCGTTCCCGGAAAGCGGACGATTCCAACACGATGGCGAGACGGCATCAACGGTCCTGTTTTAGGATTTGAGGGCCCCGCGGAAGGAAGGGCGCCTGGGCGTGAAAACCGCTCCAGTTTTCCGCGGAGAATTCCGGAAAGAGAAAAAAGATCTCACATGAAACCATGGATTGCATTCCTTAACCATAACAGATCATGCCCGCGCAGATCAAATCTGAAGGGGACTTCCCTCTCCTGGGAGAGAGAGGGACGAAGGAAGGGGATGTAATGAAACGTATTGAAAGAAATTGAGAAATAATGTCTAAAAAATAAAAAAACCTACTTTAGTAGGATTTTATTGATAAAAAAATATGGTATAGTCAAATTAGAATTTATAAGATATTTATTCATTCATTCTTTAACAATTATTTGGTGAAGGATCTTAAAAATTAAAGCTTTTGCATCGGAATGAGGGGTGTCCCATGAAAGATGTGGATGAATATCCCCGATTCCTTCTGGATCTGATCAATAATGTATACGAAGTGACGGGAAGACAAGAGCTTTTGACCGTCATATACCGGAATTTGAAGGAGCCTTTTGAACTCTCACCGTCGATCGCCTTGATTCCTTTCGATGAAAAAAAAGGGGTGTATCAGCTGGAAGGCCATGCGCTTCTGCCGGGGCCTGCCCGGTGGATCGAGGAGTGGTTGCTTTACTATTCGAAGCTCGACCCTCTTGCCACCCTTGTTTTCAAGACATTCCCCTATAAAGCCTTGCGATACAGCGACGTCCTTTCCAGAGAAGACCACTTCTCATCCCGCCTTTGCAAGGAATTCCTCGCCCAGATTCCGGCGTCCTGGGTCATGACCATTCCGCTGGCCTGCTATGGGAACAAAATCGGGGTGATATGGCTGACCCGGGAGTCAAGGGAAAAGGACTTCGGAGACTGGGAGTGCGCTCTTGCCACCATGGTCGCCCACCATTTCGCCATCGCTCTGATGGTCCAGGATTGGCGCACCCATCCTCCTCTCGAGCAGAATCCGGGGATCCTCGTGATCAATGAACGAGGGCATACGATCTACCGGAACGAGGAGATGGAAAAAATATTCCCCGGCGGTATGCCCGACTGGATTGGCGGAGAGACGCCCAGCCAGTCCCTCCAGCTTCTTCACACCGAGAGGGGAACCTTCAGGACCCGATTCTTCCCGGTCAGATCCCTGCCGGGTCCTTCAGCAGGAGAAGGGAAATCTCCGGGAAAAGGAAGGGTCGTGATTCTTGAACCCTATCCCCCGAAGGTTCTTCTTTGCCAGAAAATGAAAGAGCTCGCTCTCTCCCGCCGCCAGTCGGAAATCGTTCTCGAGATCATGCGGGGACGGACCAACAAGGAGATTTCCGAAAAGCTCCTGGTGTCGCTCCAGACCGTCAAGGATCACATTCACGACATCTTCAGGCTGCTGAATATCCGGAACCGCTCCGAACTCATCCTGAAGGTGATGGGGGATCTCCCCTTTTCGGAAAACCCGTGACTCCATCCCGGCCGGTCGGAGATTCCCCCTGACGGGACGGAGACTTCCTCTTTCAGGATCGCATCACAGATGGCAGATTTCCCGAGGCGCCGATTCAAGGTCTTGGCAGGTCCCTTTCATGACGCCCCTTTACAAATTTTCAAGCGTGAAGGGAGGGATCCCCTTCTCAAAATCTGGACGGAAGGAGTTGCAAGGGAAGGGACCCGCCTCGACTTCCATTTTCCTACTTAAGTCCGTCCTGGGATCAACTTTCGGGGGGATTGGAAATTATCTTGTTTTGTAGGAATATGTGAAATCATGAAGGAAAGGTTCGGAGCACTGTCCGGAATTCGTCGATAATAATTATTTTGATTTTTTTGCTCTTTTCTGGAATATTGATCAGGAAATGTGTTCATCCGTGCACCTCTGAGGAAATTACACCCATGGGCCAGCGAGGCCAAAACCCGAGGTTTGGACCAATGTTCTTTCGGTTTCGAAAGACCCTGACTGTCTCCGCTTTTCTCTCCTTGACCCTCACGTTGGCCTTTTTCTCCCTTTCCTCCTGCGGAAACGGGAACTTGATGGGCAACGGCTCCGGAAGTCCGGGAACCGCGGCCGGAGCCCTGCAGGTCGCCAACACCGACATCGCGAACGGGAACTACTCCGGAGCCATCGCGGTCCTGGCGCCCTACTGTCCGAACAACAATTGCGTGAACCCGGACATCGCCAACGCCGACGCCGATGCCTACATCGCCATGGGGAACACGGCGACAGGAACCTCCGTCACCGGCCTCTCCGGCGCCACCGCCTCTTCCTCCGCCGGGGCCACCATCACCCAGATCCTTTCGACCGTCCTGAATCTCGTGAACAGCAATGCCAAATCAAACTATGTTCTCCAGGGAGTCGTCCAGGCCATCCCCTGCCTGTCCAACAACACCTGCGACACCAACTACCTCGACAATCTGGCCACCGCCCTTCAGGTCCTGGCCAACACCTCTTGCTCCGGGTCGAGCTCGGTCGCGACCAACTGTCCCGACTCATCCTCCATCCTGCTCGCCTCGGCCGTCTACCTCCTGGTCGTCGCCCAGTACGAGACCGGGATCGTCTACACCAACAGCACCTGGGAAATCTGCCCACCTCATGGAAGGGGGATCTCCACTAATTGCACGCCGGTTACGATCTTCCCGGAATCGTCTCTGGCCACCGACCTTGTGTCGACGTCAAACGCTAAAAATCGCCTTGCAAACATCGCCGAAATCCTTGGCGCCACCTGCAGCGGCAGCAACAACTGCGGAACGGCCACGATCACGATTCCCGGATCCGCCAACGCCCTGAACGCCCTTCCCTTCTTTTTGTCCTCCCTGGGAAGCGCCAACACCAATATCGTCCAGTCCTTCTACCAGTTCCTGAACTCCCTGAGCCAGTGTTCCACACAAAATAGT